>JBAYNS010000011.1:0-20194 GCA_041678625.1 Candidatus Peribacteraceae bacterium | reverse complement strand
TTTTTGTATTGTTTTAGATTTTCTTGTGAACAAAAAGCTGAACTAAAACCAAATGAGTGATTTTTGGTCAGGCTTATAGAATAATTCCCTAATTTTGCTCCTCTGCGAGTGAATTTTTCGAATTTATAATCATCCATTTTGGAAAATTGTTAGAAAATATAACTTACATCGGCTCTATTTTATCTGGTGTTATCTTAACTGGTCAAGCATATTCTGCATTTTTTATAATAGTAACAAATGTTGTTACATAATTTATTAGTAAATAGGACTGATGCTGCAGTTCTACAAGGAGCAGAACACTGCCCGAAGAGCAAAAACTCTTCTATTGTGCTGATGATCGAACCCGATACTCTTAAGAGCACAGGTGATTCTTCATACTGATTAATATGACTCCTCTTGTTTCTGCAATTGTCCTCAACTACCGCACGCCCCGCGATGCCGTGCGCTGCGTGATGAATCTGCAGTGCCAGAGCATCGCCGGTCAGATGGAAATCATCGTGGTTGATAACCACTCCGATGACGATTCCATCGGCATTCTGCGCAATCGCATCGCTTCCTTCGGCGATGTCCGGATCGTGGAGACGCCGCGCAATCTGGGTTTTGGCAGCGGCAACAACATCGGCGAGCGCTACGCTGCCGGCGAGTACATCCTGATTGTGAATCCCGATACCGAGCCGCAACCGGATGCGCTGGAACGGCTTATTGCCGTGCTCAGGGAAGATCGTTCCATTGGTATTATCGGGCCAAAGCTCGTTTTCCCCGATGGGACAGTGCGCGATTCGTACCGCACGTTTCCCACGATCTTCGATATCGTCATTAAGCGTACCGTTCTCAGACATTTTTTCCCCACACGCCTGCAGCGCTATCTTCAACATGAGAAGAATCCTCTCACGGTGCGGAATACCGACTGGATAGCGGGGGCATGCATGCTCATGCGCCGGGACTTCTTTGAGCAATTGCAGGGGTTTGATCCGCGATTTTTCCTCTTTTTCGATGATACAGATTTGTGCCGCCGATGTTGGGTGATGGGGAAGCGCGTTGTGTACTACCCGATGGTCGAGGCGCGCGATCGCAAACAACGGCTAAGCGGTTCCGGAGTCCTGCCGCTCTTGTTTACCTCTGCAGGAAGGGCGCATCTGGCAAGTGCGGTGAAGTATTTTCAGAAGTGGCGAAAACGCGCAGGTTGCTCCTATGCACTCTAATTTGTCGATTTATTGATTCGTTGCTTGTTATTCGTATGCAGGATGAATACATACCATGGGGAACAAGTGCTGTATTTTGTTGACCATTCCCCGGATATTCCTTAGCCTTTGCAGGCTTTAGGTATGACTACAATCTCCCTTGTTGCAACGGCTCGTACAGAAGGCGTGTCTGCAAAAGACCTGCGTCACCAGAAAAAGGTGCCGTGCGTGCTCTATGGGAACGAGGTAGAGAACACATCGTTATGCTGTGAATACAGCGCCATTTTCAAGGCGTATCAGACGGCAGGGATGAGCACGTTGGTAGAATTGAATATTGATGGCCGCACGGTTCCCACGCTCTTCCACGATGTGGCGCTGGAGCCTGTTTCCGGAAGTATCCACCATGTGGATTTTTATGCTGTGAATATGAAGAAAGAAGTAGAGGCAGAAGTTCCTATCCGTCTGGAGGGCCAAGCTCCTGCAGTGAAAGACATAGGTGGTATTCTGGTAGCGGCGCACGATCACGTTACAGTCCGTTGTCTGCCTTCCGCACTTCCCCATGATATTCCGGTGAGCATCGCAGGTTTGGCTGAGTTTGGTGCAACACTCACTGTTGCAGATCTCTCGGTTCCGGCAGGAGTGACTGTTGATGATGATCCAGAGATGGTTATCGTAACGGTACAGGAACCGCGGGCGGAAGAAGTGGTAGAAGCAGCTCCTATAGCAGAGGGGGTCGAGGCGGCGGCAGGTGCAGAAGGAGCCGAGGCGGCAGCAGGTGCAGAAGGTTCAACAGAGGAGGACAAGAAATCATAATCATTCTTTGCTATGCAATTTTTGGAACGCTTTCTTCTTACACTGGTTCTTCTGGGTACGTTGGTAGTGGGAGGCGCGCTTTTTTACGGCGTTTCTTTCCAACAGGGAGTTGCGCTCGATACGCCGAAATCTCCTGTCCCGTTGGAGCGTACGGTGTTACCGGAACAGCCTTCGGTGATTTCCGGTTTTCTTTCTAAGCTCAGCCTTTTTCCTTTTATAGGCAGAGGGGAACGGTCGCTCGTTGCCGTTATTGTGGAAAATCACGAACAGGCGCGCCTCTATCATCAGGGGTTGCGTGATGCCGTTCTCATTCAGGAGTACCTGGTCGAAGGTTTAATTTCCCGTTTTGTCGTCTTCTTTGATGTACGTCGTCTCCCCATTCAGGTCGGTCCGGTTCGGTCGTTGCGCCCATATTTTCTGGATGGCGCTTTGCCTATAACGCATGTTATTTACCATGCGGGCGGAAGCCCCGAAGCGCTCGAGCGTGCGCAGAATGATTCGGCAATCACTGCGCTGAACGGTCTGTATTACTCAGATCATTTTTTGCGCGCAGACAACATTCCCGCTCCGCACAATCTTTTTATTGTCAAAGATCGCATAGAGGATTTACTTCCGGAAAATCTGACTACTACCCTTTGGCCGCCTTACGAGACGGGTACAGTCCGCTCAGGAGAACGTGCGCGCGTCATCCATGTGAATTTTCACAATCCCGTGCATGACGTTCTCTACGAGTATCAAGTTACATCCAGGCGTTACATACGAACGAATGGCGGTATTGTGAGCGAAGCTCAACCAAGGAACGTTTTGATTCTGGAAGTCCCCATCAACGGAGAGGGGGAATTTGGCCGCTTGGATATTACGGTTCGGGGGCAGGGACGCGTTCTACTCTTCCAATCCGGTGTGGTCATCCCCGGGCGTTGGCGCAAAGCAGGAGAAGAATCACCGTTCGTTTTTGAAGACGCCAACGGGGATCCGCTGCGCTTTGCAAGCGGGCTCACATGGATGACAGTGCTTCCAACACTGGAACGAGTAACGTGGATTGAAGAAGAGTTGTGAAATTCGCTGTTCCAAGTATGTTATCGTTCTTCGCGCAGATGTTCGGGAATGAGCAACGGTGGCTGTAAATCCGTAAGACTTTCCACAAGGTCCAGGTCTTCCAGTGCGATTTTTCCGACATAGAGACGCTTCAGGTCGCCGCCCTTTTCCACAAATCGTTCGATAGCTCGCAGACCGCGGAAGTACACCAGACTCTTGGTAAAACCACCACCCTGTGACGTATCGCCAAGACCGCGCTTAATGGAAATTGTCTGCGTGACTGCTTTGTCAGCCGTGTACCCCAGTTCTTCTTCCAAGTATGCGCGTGTCTCTGCAAACGAATGTTCCAGACCGAATGCAAGACCCAGTACATTGCGCGGCGGGTTAAAACGCCGTTCATGGTGCGGACTCAAGACGCCGTTCTGGTTGTAGATAGCCAAACCTTCCTGTGTGTCCAGATAATTCGCACATCCGCGGCGCAGCAATGCATAGGGCTGATGGTCACCGTTTTCTGCAGTGAGCACGTGCGTCTCAATCTCATGTGCTATGAGAGCTTGCACATGTTGCTTTTCAAAGCGTGCCCCTTCTCGTATATAAATATGTTGTCCTCCAACAGTACAGTCGGCAACCAGACGCGCACGAACGGAAACCTGCCAGTTATAGAGTCCGTAGCGTTCCAGCACTTCTTCAAACAGGGTTTTTACCGATTGCGGGGAAAGCAATTCCTTCTGTGGCGGTAGCAGATCACATGCTTGACGATGATGCAGCGCCGCTTCTGCCGCACGCAGGATTGAAGAGGAAAGGCTTCCGTAGAGTTTCTTGGATGCCATGAGAAATTCCTCCGCATTGCCGCGTGCTTGCAACATTGCAATGCGCTCCAGCAGTTTTTGGCGCTTCTTCTCCAGCAATATTCCTAAGGCGGAGTCATCCTCGATGGTTTTTTGAAGCCGTTTTTGCGCTTCGTTTATGTCGATGTCGATTTCCGGATACAAAAAGGTCGGATTATACCGTCGATCTTCCGATAGGCGCTGACGCTCTTCTTCCAGATTAATAGGTTTCAGATATTTGATGATCAGCAGATCCCGATCGAATTGCGCCAGCGTATTATCCACTGCGCGCAGATCACTTTTCACGGCAGACATGCGTGAAGTCTTTTGTGCACTTTTCTCCTTGGAGGGGTCAATCAAGAAATCCCCCAAGTCCCTTTTGCCAATGATGGCCTGTACGTCCTTATTGGGAATTTCCTTTGCATAGACAAGCGTTTGAATCTTCTTGCCTCCCAGAGTGAACTTCACACGGAATGTTTGCTCTGTGTGGTCTTGTGGTTCTGCCGCGCCTTTCTCTCTGAGTTGTGCAATCAATTGAGGATCAAAAATGCTGCGTTCTTTTCCGGGGGAAATCAGCGTTGGCACTTCGATGCTTTCTCCCGATCCAACAATGATGATGGTCTCGTGTGTGCCAAGAACCGGGCGCTGATTTTCGGCTGTCTCTTTTGCGGTGTGTAACTTCTTTACTTTCTCGCCGAATATCTCTTGTCCTAAACGGGCACCTTTCTCCGGAGAACTCACCTTTAATCCTTTCACACGTTCCAGGCGTGCACGCAGCGGTGCTAGATTTGCCAGTTGCACCATCAGCCCTGCGCGCGCATTTACTTCCAGCACTGCAGGACCGATGTTCTGGTCTATGGTCATATCCACGGCCAGATAGCCAATATTGGTTATGGACTGAATGCGTGAACACGTGAGCAGGATCTCATCCCAATAGGGGATTTTTATACCGGATGGCGATCCTCCGTGCGGCAGTTCTTTCAGAAGGCCATGATACTGCGCGGCGTGTGTTGTTGTTCCTTTGGCGATGTCGATGCCAATACCAATACCGCCTAAATGAACATTTGCTTTCCCCTCACTCTCCTTTGTCGGGATGCGCAACATCGCCATGACCGGTACCAGATTAAAAACAATGACGCGGATATCAGGCAGACCCACTGGTCGAAAACGGGCAAAGCATTCATGAGGAAACAGAATCTGTTCAAAGAATGCCGTATCATGCCTGCCCCCCAGAGAAAACTTTCCATCCAGAATATCTTCGATATGTGCAGAGAGTTCCGTATCACTGATCGCCGTTTTCCCTTGGATTAGAAACATGTCATCCTTTCTGCCTTTGAACACCATAATTCCCTCTCCGCCGAATCCCTGATTCGGTTTCAAAACACATTCGTCCGGCAATTGTGAAAAATCAAATTGTTGCAGTTGGCGTCGATTCTCAATTCTTGCGTAAATCTTGGCTGCAGGAATACCCCGTGTTGCCAGGTATGCTTTGGTTTGCAGTTTACTATCGGCAAGCGCAGTCGCTTTCTTTGGGTTGAAGGGTTTTACGTAGAGCAGGTTGCGTGCGTTGATTCCCAGGATGCCGTGGCTGAAGATTTTGGAGAACACGAAGAGGGGGACTGGGGATTAGAGTACTTGGGACTTGGGATTACGCTTGCGTGTAGATTCTACAAGTCCAGAGAGTAGTTTGCCTACAGTATCTGTTAACTCAAGAGCATGTTGAGCTTGATCGCTTGTTAAAAATTTAACGCGAATAGCAATCAGGAGAAATGCTGCTACTTCTGCGCACTCGCCTCTGGCAATAACGTATTTATATGCTTTATCAGCATACGAAAATCTACCGAAACCTTCTGCAGTGTTTGCCACAATACTTGCGCACGCACGCTTGATTTGAGAAGACAATCCAAATTGTTCTTCCTTGGGAAATTTCGCTGTTAATCGATAGATTTCCTCAACAAGATCCATGCCAGCTTTCCATGCATTGAGTTCAGTAAACGATTTCATAGCAGATTATTATCTGCCCTAATCCCAAATATTCAAATCCCAAATCCCTATTATTCCATTCCCTAATCCCCATTATTCTTCCTGCAGGTGACTAAAGACTTCGCGGAAGCGGAAGTATTCCACCACGCGCAGGCCCGTCCAGCGGCCAAGAGCAATATCCACAAAGATGGTCAGCAAGATGATTTCCGGATAAGCCAGGAGAAAAGATTTCAGTGCCGGCCATGAAACGATAAAGAAGCATAGCCACGCCGCACCGATAGTTTCTCCGATACCAATCGTGGCGCTTATTAATCCCTCCTCCGTTTTTGCAGTCAGGAAACTTTCCGCAAGAGTGGACATAATCAGAAGCACGAAGATCGTGTCCTGATTGAATGTAATGGAGAACGCAGCAGCGAGTCCCAACAACAGAAGTAGTGTGATACTCACTACCGTAAGTATGATGGCCACTTTGGGAATATAGAGCAGTCGCCATCGCTTCAGCACTGCGCGCGTCAGATATCCCGTGATCAGAATAAATAACAGGAATGCCATGCCGATTTGCCATCCTAAAGCCAAAAAACTCAATGCGATAACTGATGGCGTGTAGAGACCAAAAGTGGTGATACCGATAATTTGCTTAAAGAATGCCAGGAGCATTGCAATGATCGGCAAGGTAAGCAGGAGCACAATGACCTGGCTCGAGACTCCATGTGTCAGCATGTAATTCACCAGCGATGCGAGCAAGTTCCACGGGCGAATAACCAGTGAAGATTCATCCATCGCGATGAAGTCAATGTCGCGTTGTTCGATTTCTTGCAGAAAATCAGAGAGGTTTTCTGCAGCAATGAGCGGATTAATTGCTTCTTTGCGCGTAATGAGAATACGTGCAGGGTTCAGAACAGAAAACGGTCCGCGCACGGTTCTTGCTAGAGTTTTTAAGCTGCGGTCGGTAATGAGCATGAGTGTTTGTCCTTCTATGTGTTGCTTGAGCAGATCATCTTTATCCGTTGCACGGAGCAAAGACTGCAGTCCGGTGATCCCATCCGTCCATAGCACTACTGCCTCCGCACCGGGGATGACAGACCGCTGTTCCGAGAGTAATTTCGAAAGCACTTCTTCCGTATTCACGGGCAATGTCGGCTCTGCAGGCTGCATGATACGCAGGTACACCCCCTGTGCCTGTGCGGTTGCCTGATGAAGCTCCAGTTTTTCCCGCGGGACCGTAGAATCGGCAACCAGCACGATTTTGCGTGCATACACTACAATAATTTTCTCGGCTTCTGTTTCAAATTCTTCACCGTTGATTGTCGTATTTATAACGACGCGTATCGCGAGCGTATCGATGCGTTCGGGTGTGTACACAACTTCCACTGTGCGGCTGATTGGCTGCGGAATCCCTTCCACGTACCAACGATACTTCGTGTTCTCCCCCAATCCGCGGCTGGAAGATGCATCCAGCACAAGCGTACGTCCCACCACAATCTCATCCGGTCCGGTGATGATTGCTGTTGGTGCGTACTCTCCCAGAGTTTCCTGTGCATCCACGTCCGTGAATGGAATACTGCAGCACAGGAGAAGAGGAAAGAGGATGGAGAGAAAGCGTTTCATGAGACAGAGGGGAGCGGATTTCTAACGGCGAGTGCGGGTCGGGCGGCTGCGCAGCGTATGCAAATCTTTATACTTCTTTATCTGAGGCTCCAATTTTTCAATACAGCGATCTATACCTTCAATGGGATCCGGGCGGCGCGATTCTGCGCGTAACACTTTGTCCGGAAGTTCCACGGTGATGCTCACTTTGATTTTGTCCCGCCCTTTCTGCGTGTTGCGTCTTTCGGCATCTACACGAATCATGGATGCCTCATCCTTCAGGCGTTTGCAGTACGTTGCCAATTTTCCAATTTTGCGAGCGATGAGGAGAAGCTGCTGATCGTTGTAGTTAAAGCCTTTTTCAAAGTGCTGAACATTCATAGGAAACAAGGAAGAAGAGTATAGCCAGAATAGCACAGGGAGTAACGAGGTGTAAGACGTAGGGCACTCTGATGAAACTGTCGATTTCTTGATTCTGCGGATGTATCGGCTTCTCATTGAGGAATTCTCTCATATGTGCTATAATTTCCATGACATACACATCCTCTATGAGCGTTGATCTCAAGCACCTGATTCGGCTTGTAAAGCGCAGTCGTTTGCTCTCCTATGACGAGCGCAAGAGCTGGTTCCAGAAGATGGAACGCATGAATGAAGAACAACTTGCCAAACTGCAGGAAGTTCTGGAGTACGCAGAGACCATTAACTGGGAAGAGGAACTTCCCAAGTTCGCCGCATCTGTGCAGCGCGCCGAGCGCGTTGTGCACTCCCGCTTAGCTTTTTCCTAAAAAAATTATGGGTACTACAACTCCTTCGTCAGCACCTGCGGAAGCGCCGAAACCAGAGCGTGATATCCCAGCAGAATTGCGGAGATTACGTGCAGATATTGGTGAATTAGACGCTAAGGCTGATACTTTGCCAGATGGCATCAATCGAGAATCGGCGGAATTTTCGCAGATGAAAGAGCGTGTGGACAGACTTCTTGAAGAGATTGAGGCGGCTATTGCGTACTGTAGAGAAAAAAAAGATTCAGCACAGATTGCAGAACTGCAAAAACTACCAGGAGAACTTCGTGAAGCACTGAAGGGTACGGTTATCGGTGGGTTATTCTTTGGGTTAGATGAAGCTGATCCGGATGGTGTCGATGCTGCAGAAGGGGCACCAGCAATGCCTGCAGAGGCACCAGAAACAACTGGAGCCAAGGGGCTGGAAGAATCTGCAGCACCAGAAGCAATACCTGATTCAGATGCACCTGACGTTGTGGACGATGTCCTTACACCGGAGGAATTTGCGGAGCAGGAAAAAGAGGCCACTGCCGGGCTTGGGTTTGTTGAGCGCACTAAGTTTCTGTTTGATCTCTGGATGAAGTTTCAGCCGGTCATCCTGATGATGAAGAAGTTTGGCTGCAAGGATCAGGCATGCAAAGATGAAGTTGATGCACAGGCGGCGGCAACGCAGGAAATCTATGATCAGCTCCATGGCAAGCGTGATGTGTGTGAGCGATTTACCGCTCTCTTCCAGAAAAGGGGAATCACCGTGCGTCCGGGCGGATCGGACGATACGGCGTTTGCATACTTTAAAACACTAGAAGCAGATCCTGCGGAACGTACCAAAGCCGGGCTTTCAGAGAAGATTACCGATCGCAATAAACTCATCAGCGCTATCACGCGCAGGTACTTTGAAACAGTCGGAACCAATGCGCGTGCAGGTGAAGTGCTCACTCTTAGCGGTATTCTGGATTGCAAATCAACAAAGAAGTCGCCGGACCAGAACCTTCTGCGTGCTGATCCCAAAAAGGAAGGTGTTGCGGAGGTTGTTCTGAATGACGCAGAGAAGTATCAGGTCTTTGCGCAGGGCGGAGCACTGGTAGTCAATGGTCGTGCGTGGAAGTTGCGCGCTCTGGGCGATGGTCAAGGAACAGAGCTTGTGTTCTCTCAGATGGATTTCACCAAGAGTGAACGTGATGGCAAACATGTCCTGAGTTTTACCATCAGCAAGCCGGGTAAGCTCTTTGGTGTCACGCCTCTGGCAGTCGTCACATTGGATACTCCGGAAAAGATTCAGGGGTTCTTTAAGACTGCGGCTGGTAGCGGAGGCAAACTGCCGCAATTTACCGCAGAGCAATCTGCCATGCTTGGTTTTGGTAAGAGTAAAGAATTCATCGTGGAACTGGTGCCTGCAAGGGCAAGTTGAGCATTGAGAAAACCATGAATTTCTGGTAGAATAAGAGGATTTCTCCTCAATATTCCTTTCTCTTTCAATGCCGTCTCCAAAGATACCATCACGAACCCCCGATAGTTTTAGGGAGCCCACGCAGCTTCCGCCTCATGTGCAACACTTCGTTGAGCTCACTACAGCACTAGACGAAGCCGTGGAGAGTCAGCAGGACGATCGTATTCATGATAGTCGGGCAGCATTACAGGTATTCTATGGTTCACTCTCTGTTGCAGAACAGCAGGATATTCAAAAATATGTACAGAACGTTATCATTGGACAGGCGATAGAAGATGGCAGAGGTATCATTTGGAAAGGGGTTGCACGGGTTATGCACTGGCCCGGGCGTATCGTCGGTACTGCTGCTGAGCCGCTTGCAAAGTTATCCGAAGAAACAATTCATTTTGTGCTATTAACAATTGGCCATTCCATTGGCGGTGTGATTCGCGGGACAAGAGGTGCCTGGGATGTTATTCGAAGAGCTGCTGCGTAATATGTTTTTTTGTTCACATCCGCATCGGCAATATACCTTCCTCTCGCACGAGAGGCGATTAGTACATCTCCAGCAGAAGAAAGCATCTCCAGCGTTGGAGTTAATGAGTGCAGTAGAGGATGCATACAAACGTGGTAATTCTGCGGAAATTAGTGAGGATGTTGATTTTCTCGAAGCAACACTCGAGAATGTGGGGAATGATTTGGCGGAAAATGAGCTCAGAGAAATATCCACAAACTTAACATCGCTCGCGGAGAGTATCTCCAGTAAAGGGCGGGAAAAACTCGATGAAAATTTTCACAATAGTGTTACGGAGCGCTTGAAGGCGTTGGGTGATAAAATGGCAGCACGTATCAAACCCACAAAAGATACAAGGACAGATGTCAGCACATCGGAAACGTTGTCTGTAACGCAGAGAAATACTGTTCCCGCTGCGAGCAAGAAGGCAGCGCCCAAGAAAAAACCTAGTGCACAAAAAAAGAAACAGGAAGTCGGTGCCATTGACCGGGCACTCAATGCAACGCTCCCGGAAAGCTGGACAACCAATCAAAAGCGCTGGGCTGCCGGGCTCACACTCGGCGGTATTGCACTTGCAGGATTTCTTCTGTTGCGTGGCAGACGCTCAGTGGAAAAGGGAAAGGAAGCAGCAAAGGCTGCAGATCAAGAACGCAAAAGTGAGGGGAAACCCGGCATGGGATGGTTCACCAAGTTCCTCATCGTTGCCGGAGTTGGAACTGCGGCGTTCGTTGGTGGTACTTATCTTTGGGGGCGCTACCAAGGAAAGATTAAAGAGGAAGTTGATAAGGCAGTTGGTTTTGCGAAGCAGGAGATCGAAGATCTCAAGAAAAAGTTTACCAGCAGAGAAGAGCCACTATGGAAGAAATATGGATTCAATGATGAAGAGGAGTATAAAAAGGCTTGTACCGCGTACCAAAATTGGGACATGCCTGCAATGGAGAAGATTTTTGGTAACAAAATTGCCGAACGTGAACAATTCAGGAAAGATATGAATGAAAAATACGGTGAAATACTTGTAGAAGGGCTCCCATACAAAAAAACAGAGGCAGCGTTCCAAGCATACGAAGAGAGCATGGAAAGCGTTCTGAGCAGTATCCGTCTATGGATAACACAGCATGAAGGACAATTGGCGATAGGGGCCGCTTTGGCTTGGAAATCGGGGATTCTTACAATTATAGGGAATGCGAGTCTGGCAGTAGGTGAAAAATTAACACAACTCGTAGCATTCTTGGCTAAAAAAGGAGCAAAAACAGCTAAGAGCCATCCGATTATTTCACTTCTTGCTCTGGGAGGCGTGGTTATAGTAGTAGGCAAGGCTTTGCAAAAGGGAAAGAAAAAGGGACTGATGCCAGCCAGTATTCCAGTGCTCATGCAGGCGCTGCAAAAGGGGGCGCCTCTGCCCTATCAGGCGGATGTTTCGATCCCGGCTCCGGATATGCAAAAGATGAAAGAATATGTCAGTCGCATCGGAGCAATCGGCTCCGATATTGCCGGGTGGGCAGCAGAAAAAATGGGAGAAATAGCCCCTCTGGTTGATGAGGGAATTGCAGAATGGGTTGATCTTAAGAAGCAGGAATTGGTAGCCGATAATCACAAGAAGCAATTTGATGTTCTGGAATCGTATCTAAAACGCAAGCAGAGCTCTCACCTTAATTCCCCAGAGGCGGCACCATACACCAAGGCGCTTCATGCATTGGAAAAGTACCGAGATATGTACTTATTCCTTAATGCAACGGTGGCATCCGATCGTGAAGGAATAGAAAATATAACGCATGAGGACTTAATGACTGCGTATACGAAATTGCAAACCGCACTTGGAGGTATTGGTATACAATTAACAGTGAGTGGCGACGGAAGAGTGAAGTGGTTTAACGATGAGGCAAAAGAAGAATGGGATCTTAGTGTCGATCCCAACAATCAGGATCCAGACAGCATATGCAGTTTGTCTCCGACACTGTACTACGGACAGGGAAGTCCCGAGTTTGCCATACGTGCGTTTGTTCAAAAATTGCGCGGAATACAGGAAAATAATAGCGAGAATAATGAGTTACTTGCCTCATTTGTCGGTAAGACGCCCGCAATGGTGTTTGGCAATTTCGTGTACATTCTCGAAGAATGGAAAGGCGACACAATAAGCTACTTTGTAGCCCCCATTGAATTACTGACTCCAGGTGGCTTAGCGGGCGAAAGGAAAGACCGGAAGGAGTGGTGGGCCAGCTTTGGTTCTGGAGCAGCAGTTGCTGCTGTGATGACGCTCAGTGTGGGTACGGTTGCACGCTGCAAGCGGCTTGCGATAGGTGGCGGGCCACTGTCCGGTGGGACAATGAAGAGATTGACCACAAAAGTATTACAGCTGAACCCCATTACGTCTCCCGGGGTTCTTGCGTACCGCGCACGTCGCGGATGGATAGATACTATCGTTTATAAGAATGTAGGTGCGTATTTGGAGACTGAATCTGGCAAGATGCCGAATCCCATCGAAAGACACTTCCAAGGGAGAGATGTGAATAACCGGTTGCGGGCTGCAGGTATCCGTCCTGAATGGATACGTGCAGTAGAAGACCCCAATACAGATAATGGTAAATTACAAACAATTGCGCGAAAAATTCACCTTGATACCAATGTGAGTGGTACTTACGGATCTTTTGCGCATTATGCGAGGCGATTGGCAGACATCGTGACGTTAAAGAAATTTCGGGGGCATGAAACTGGCAGAAAAACTGATATGACAAAAGAGGAACTGACACGTGTTCTCAGAAAAAGAATGATTGAAAAAATAGAGAAAACACGAAAGGTAAAGGGAGAGACAATCGAAGAAACACACAACGCCCGGGCAGAAGATATCTATAATGCAGTGAATCGCTCACTCGGCGGAGTGCCAATGGAAATTGCAGAGGAAATGGTGGAAGAAGAGGCCGATACGAATGTGGATACCGAAACAAAAGTTGATAGTGATACGTCTACCGAAGTAGAAGCAGAAACAAAGCCAGAAGTTGATACGTCTACCAGGGAAGTAACTGACACATCTGAAGAAACCAGTGGTTCAAAAACAAAGAGGCCAGCTGAGGCAATGCCGGAGACAAAAACGTTCGATGCTACAACCTATTATGCTCACATGGATAGCGACATCAGCAGAGTCCGCAGGCAAGCTGGCCGCGAAGGGGCAGAGTGGGAGATCAAACAGTGGCAGGATCTTGAAACCAAACTCGAACTTTCATTGCAGCAACCAGACCTCGTGCCGGCTGCTAGAGCAGAATTACAGGCACGGCTCGACATAGTTGGTTCTGCAAAAAAGGGTGCAAAAAAACGAGCAACGGAAGCTGCAGAAAAAGCACAGACAGAAGCCGCAGAGCGTACAGCGCGGGAACAAGAGAATGTGCGACAGGCCAGGGAACAACACCTGGAAGACTTTGATAAGCGCTTTGCTCGGGAGGAAAGTGATTGGCGCGTACTCCAGGGTGAACAGAATCTCACTGCTGGTAAGTTGCAGAGATCGGTGGACAGAGCAAAGACACTCGCACAGGAAATTGAAGCGGAAATTCAACAACTTAATCGCGAAGGAGGTGACACAGACGTCATAACGCGCACGAAGGCACTCTTGGCAAAAGTGGAGGGGTTACGGACCAGGATAGAACAAGCACAAAAAACTGCGAGCTCGGATGTAGAGACTAAAGCTAATACAGGAGAAGGTATCGAATCAGATAGCCTGCTCTCGGAGTTGAAAGACGTGCAAACAGAGTATGGATTGAAAACAGGGAGTGCACGGGCAGGCACAACGAAAGCTGCCATAGAAACAGACCAAAATCTGCCTAAAATCGATACAGATACTAATCTCGACACAACGACAGATGTAAACGTGAAGGTCAAATAAACAGAAAGCTATGGCACAGGAACGCCCAACACAATCGGCACTCCCCGAAAGTTCAAGCGAGCAAAGTGAATGCACAGTTGAACAGAAAGAAAAACAGGAAGTTCTTGATGTATTTTTGGAAAGAAATCTGAAGGAACTCGGCTTCTCCGCAGAGGAGGAACAAGCACTCAAAGAGTCGGCATTGCTTCTATACGAACCGCTGCCTGCGCTGGAGTCGGAAGCAGTGCAAGCAATACCTGCACGCTTGCAGCTGGCAAAGAAGTATGCAGAGATTCACTCAATGGAAAAGGAACTCATTGCACTATGCCAAACGTTGGATGCGAAACAGGTGAACAGAAATACCATAGTACAAACATTCCGCAAATACCTCGAAGAGCGACGGATAGTGGAAGAGTTAGTATTCGGACAGCTGCACCCGGAAGAGGAACAGAGGCAATGGAATGAACAGGATACTGAGAAATTACGAATCAATCTTGGCCTACCAAAAGAATTTGCGAATCAGTGGCAAACCATCTTGGAAGATGTACAGGAAGAAATCCCACAAATTCATCAAGCACGGGGGGATATGGATGAAAAAAGAGAGGCATTCCTCTTCATGGAACATGCAACGCTGTTGCGCGCAAAAAAAGGCGTTCTGCAAACACTCGAACTTATCCGGGAACGGGCACAAGCAGGCAAAGCAATAGGTACGGAGGAGCGAGCATTGCTCCTTTCCTGCATTCAGGAGTACCTACAGAAGAAAATGTTGTACAGAAGTGGTTTGGAAATCGCAAATACACAGAGTAGCCAATACGCTGCACTCGCAGCCATGACCGCGCAGGAAGGCGCTGAAGAAGGATTGGAACATGTGTTGGACACTTTAGTGGTTGGAAAGTTACTCGGTGCGCGGGTAAAACTAGTGAAGGCGGTCATTCCAGTCAAACTAGAATTCGCACAACACGGAATTGAAGCCTCCATGTTGCAAGAGATGTTCGCAGGAAACAGTCTCGCATCTCGTATTGCACGTGAAGCACTTAAAACAATGGCTCCTGCGGAAGTCGGGAGTTTGCTGACGTACATGTACTACCTGTACATATCAGAAGATAAGACGAAAGCGATGCTTATGTATTCCTCTTTTCTTGCAGCAGGCAAAGGGGTCGATGGATTGGGAATTGTGGTCAGCAAATTCACGACTGGTCCATTGCTGCGGATGTATCCGAAGATTGCAAAGAGGCTTGCAGTGTTATCAAAGATCAAAGGAGTACCGGTTACCGTCAAATTTCTAGCACTTATGCTAATAGCGTGGGGATTCGGCGATGAATTGAATCGCGGACTGGAATTGGTCAAGGACAATGCAGATCCGCTCATGTATGACCTCTCGGGCAATGTGATAGGGATGCTGGAAGCACCACTCGATATCTGGCAGGCAGTTGGTCTAGGTGGAGCAAATCCATTGAATGAACAAAAGGCATACCTGAGCTGGGGACCAGCAATGACCAAAAATACAGGTTTTGGCATAGCAGCGACCAAGCAGCGCATGCAGTCGTGGGATGAACTTGTGGAGGAATATGCACAGGAAACACAAAATCCCATACAGAAAGAACTTATTCGTTTAGAGAGCATTGAACATGGGCCAGGCGGACGCCGTGGATGGGAAAGACGGCAAGCACTTTCTTACTATCAGAGTTGGAAAATGCTGCGACAGATGGAGGCAAGTATTATGGCGCAGTTTCAGGGGCTGAAAGTGTCACGCTCAACACTGCACTTAAGCGCACAACTTAAGAATACTACTGATGTCTACGGCGATAGAAATGTACGGAATGAAGTTCTATACAATGAACCTTATGCTTCATTACATGGCAAAATAAGGGAGGCGATCAAGAACGCTTCCAGCGAAGAGGAGAAGATCGCCATAGAACATGTACAAAAAGAGTACAAACAATATCTTGCGATAGCACAGAAGATTGATACAGACCGTAGTCTGTACGTACAGCTCGGGATTTTTTCCGCAGAGTGGATCAATGAGCAGACGCCAAGCGGCATACCAAAGGTCGTTCAGCATGGCACTCTCGATGAGATTCTGTACCAGAGTAAGAGGCGTAAAGCATTGAATACTGTGCAGGATGGTAAGACCCTGGCAAAACTGTTGGAACAAGAACAGCCTCCGAGTTTCACATTAGATCCGTATGGATGGATAGGGTACTTCTTGGTTACAGGAAAAACGTGGCAAGGAAGAATAGATGAAGAGTTCTACCACAATGGATTGGAACGCCTTGCGGGAACAATCACAATGCATATTGGGAAAGAGGAATACGAAAAAGTATTCCGCCCGCTGCAAGATGCTATCCTAGAACAAAGGTCAAACGGCAGCATTGATGCTAGAACTGCAATAGGATTACTTGCACAGGCTTATACGGAACGGTACGACG
Source organism: Candidatus Peribacteraceae bacterium (assembly GCA_041678625.1). Classification (GTDB taxonomy): domain Bacteria; phylum Patescibacteriota; class Gracilibacteria; order Peribacterales; family Peribacteraceae; genus JBAYNS01. Next base: position 3,767 of record JBAYNS010000011.1, on the reverse strand, counting down.
GCAACTTACGAAAATGCCAATCTGGAGAAGTGGCAAGGGGTAACGAATGGACCTATGTGTATGGCTCTGTGAATTCCAAAGCAATTGATATTTCAAAAATGGATATTAACCCCGAAGCTACAAATCCTGCCGGTGTGCCAGATACACCAATGATTGTACATTCCGAAGAATTTCACAAAGGTGACGGGTATCATGGCAAACCACTCTGTTCGATTCAGTCGGTTGTCTATTTTGTCTATGACAAAGAAAAAGATGAGTGGTCAGTCGTAACAAAAAATTACACGATTGCCACGACACAATATTTTGAAAGGACAGTGGCAGGTCCCGGCATGCACACTAACAATGCACAAGCAACAACAAAAAATGAGGAATCCTGGAGAGTGTGGCGTATGAAACATCCAAAATTCGCCGTGCAAATGCATTCAGTGTTGCAAGCATATAAGCGGAAAATGCTGGAGCGTGAAACAGAAATGCAAGCGCAAAAAAAAACCGAGAAAGAACGTGTACTCACTGATCAAGAGAAAGACATTGAGATAGCAAAAAAGAATCCTGGCATCTGGCATCATTACGGCAATGAGCGCGGGAAAGGTGAGAATAAACAGTATTACGAATATGTCGCCTACGATGAGGGCACGGAAACAATCGTCTTCCTGCAGACACCCAAGTTTGATAAACAGAAGTATGTGCACCCGCTTGGATTTGCATCACCGAAAGGAGACACCACAGTTGGCATGCGCGTCGAAACCGATGATGGACGCTGGTACAGTTGGACAGCCGTACACAGTGAATTTAAAAAGCATATAGAAAGCAAATACTCATCGGTGTTTGCCAATGCCATACACAACGCACTCGCGTTCCCCATAGAACAGGACGAGCACGTAACCAAAAAAGAATCAGCCAAGAACACACTAATGAACATTCTCGCCGTGTACGCGCGGGGTGCACAACTCACACAGAAACAATGGACAGACGTTATCGAAGAAACATTTGAAGACGAGTCGTTCTTTGCTACGGCGAACCGTTCGCACCAGTTCTTCAGCAGACTTAGGAATTATATCAATAGCGAAACACTTGTACAGGAGTGGGGTGGAACTAGCACACAACGCTACTACCTCAGCCCGGACAAGTACCGCAGCGCGCTCAATAAGACGCTCCGCTCATTGCAATAAGAGCGTTCGTTCTTCAATACTGGCACTGCTCGTTTCAGCTATTCTCATTTCAGATGTTGCAAGCGTTGCTTATGATGACAGAGTAAAGTAGAGGTGTGCCCCTCTCCTACTCTCAACTGAACACCTATCGCATCTGCCCTCGTCAGTACGAGTTTCAGGTGATCAAAAAACTCCCGCACGGAATCAGTCAGGCGGAAAGCTTTGGCTCCTCGGTGCACAACTGTTTGAAGAAATTTGGAGAACTGGAAATGAGTGGTCAGAGTTCAGTGGCCAGTGATCAGTTGGCAATGTTTCAACAGAGTGCCGCTACTGATACTGACCACTTATTACTTACCACTGACCACTTACGTGATCTTTGGCATCAATCCTTTATTCTTGATACCTATTCCACGCGTCTGGAGGCGGATTTTCATCGCGAGCGTGGGATGCAATTACTTCAGCACTTCTTCCAATGGTGGTCCCGGGAACCACGGCATGTTCTTGCCGTTGAACAGAGCTTCAAGATTCCCATTGACGGAGTGCTTCTGAGCGGTCGTATGGATCGAGTGGAAGAAGTCAGGGGTCAGGGGTCAGGCCTGCCCGCTGTACAGTCGGGGATCAGAGTGATCGATTTTAAAACATCGCCGCCGCGTTCTCAGAACGAGGCTGATGCAGATCTGCAGCTTTCCATCTACGCACTCGCTATACAGGAACTCTATGACATGCCGTGCACGGAGCTCATTCTCCTTTATCTCAATGATGATCAGGTAGTTGAGCGTACAACATCACGTTTAGCGGGGCAGCTCGCAGATGCGCAAAAGCAAATCATGCACCTTAAAGAACGTATGGATGAGCAGGATTTTCATCCCACTCCCGGAAAGTCCGTCTGTAGCCGATGTCCGTATCGCGGTATCTGCGATGTCGCAGCTGTGAGTTAGGGGGTTAGTGCTCCCGCCTTCGCTCCTTCGCTTATGCTCGGAGCTATGGTGGGCAAGAGAGCTAGAGTAGAATTGTGCAATGATCTTCCTCCGCGAACTTCTCCGTACGTACCTTTTTCTCATTCCTCTGGTCGTACTTCTCCTTTCCGAGGTGACGAAACTTTTCGTGGAAAACCTCCGTTCAGGACAGTGGTCTCGGCACCTTTTTCAACAAGGAGGAATGCCCAGTACACACTCAGCCTTTGTGACATCTCTCCTTATTATCGTGGGGCGTAAGATGGGTCCGCATTCCGTGGAGTTCGCCATTGCGACAGTTCTCGCTTGTATCATTTGGTACGATGCCATTGGAGTGCGTGGAGCGCTGCGGGAGCAGGCACAGGTTCTCAACCGCATGCAGAAATGGCATCACCTCTCAGAGACGTTAGGACATTCCTTTATGGAAGTGCTCGGTGGCATCATCTTTGGTGCGGGAGTGACGGTCTTGGGAATTTGGTTGAGTTGAATCCTGGGATTTTCTGGTACAGTATCTCCATGCACACTTTGCGTGAGATCTTCACGACGTACCAGTTTATTATTCCGTTCATCGTGATTTCCTGTGCTGAAATAGCACAGTTTGTCAGTGATCGTGTAGAGACGGGTTTCTGGCATCGCCGCTTGTTTGCACAGGGCGGCATGCCCAGCCGGCATTCCGCATTTGTCACATCCCTAGTCGTAGTCGTTGGCGAGCGCATGGGGCTGGCATCCACGGAATTCGCTATTGCCATGGTTTTTGCGGGGATCGTTTGGTACGACGCAGTCGTTGTACGTCGAACTGTTGCAAAACAGGGCAGGGTACTCAATACCTTGCAGGATTTCACGGAATTTTCCGAGGAAGTGGGCCATTCACTTGTAGAAGTGTTGGCAGGTATTGTTTTCGGACTTGTTTTGACGTTAATCCTCTTCCGTATTTTTTAAGTTTTCAGAGCTTCTTTAGCGGGAGAGAGTGGCGTCTTTGTCATCTCCTTGCTACAGTGCTGCCGTTTCTTCCCCTTTTATTCCGTGGCACGCATCGCCGATCAACAGAGTAATTTTTCGCAGTGGTATTTGGATGTGATTGAACAGGCACAGCTTGCGGAAAATGCGGATGTTCGTGGCTGTATCATCTTCAAGCCATATGGCTATGCACTGTGGGAGAACATGCAGCGCGATCTGGATGCACGCATCAAAGCGCTCGGTGCGCAGAATGTCTATTTCCCTCTTCTGATTCCGGAGTCTGTTTTACAAAAAGAAGCAGAGCATGTAGAAGGATTTGCCCCCGAGTGCGCGGTTGTTACGCATGGTGGAGGCAAAGAACTGGCGGAAAAGCTCTACATCCGTCCCACCAGTGAGACCATCATCTACTCCACATTTGCCAAGTGGATTCATTCCTATCGCGACCTGCCTCTTAAAATCAATCAATGGGCGAATATTGTCCGTTGGGAGATGCGCACGCGTCCTTTTCTTCGTACGCTCGAGTTTCTGTGGCAGGAGGGGCACACAGCGCATGCTACCAAAGAAGAAGCGGATGCAATGGCGCAAGCTGCACTCCAGATGTATACCGATTTCGATCGTGAGGCGCTCGCCTTACCCGTGATGACAGGAATGAAACCTGATCACGAGAAGTTCGCCGGCGCATTCTATACATTGTCTACAGAGGCGTTGG
>JBAYNS010000010.1:0-20551 GCA_041678625.1 Candidatus Peribacteraceae bacterium | reverse complement strand
GACACCACAGCAGGTGCAGTCCTTGATACCTATACGCAGTATCCGAGTTTGACCATTGGTGCTTCAAATACATCGCAGCTCCACTTCCGCTGGCGTGATGACACCACGGCGCTCAACACGGATGGTGGATGGTTAGCTGTGGAAGATGCGGCGATTACGGATGCAAAACGTACAGAGGAGTACCGTATTCGCTTCGAGGTTGCCAATACCGGTGATGCACAAGAGACTGCGGCAAGGACTTATAGACTTGAGTATGCTGAAAAAAGCACAATATGTTCAGATATTGGGACGTGGTTTCCTGTTATTATTCCCGGTGAAGATTTTGTGGAGTTATTCAATTCAAGTTTCATAACAAATGGCGAATCGGTAACGCCGGGACTTCTGACGAATGCGGAAGGATATGCATTTGTTAATGGTAGAGCGAACGATACTTCAGGCGAGACTGCATCAATCGGTCCACTCGATACTGGTGCCTACACAGAAATCGAGTACAGCATTAAACCGGCACATGCTACGCCTTCTGCGACGTACTGCTTCCGTCTCTACGATGCAACAGCTGGAGCGGCACTGGATACCTATTCGCAATACCCTCAGATGACCGTTGCGGGTCCAGAGACCGATCAACTTCACTTCCGTTGGCGCAGCGATGACGACGCAGGACTGAACGCGGATGAGGATTGGCTTGCTGTGGAAGATACGGCGATTGCGGATGTTGTGCAGGGAGATACGTATCGCATTCGTATGGAGGTGGCGAATACGGGTGGAACTCCCGAAGCGGCCGCACGTACCTACAAGATTCAGTACGGGCAGAAGTCTACAACGTGCGCCGCTATCGGTTCTTGGACGGACGTGGATACCAGTAATGCCTTCGAGATGTCGGACTCTGCTAATTTCTCCAACGGTGATGCAACCACTGCCGTCCTGACAAATTCCGAAAGCTATACCTTTACCGCCGGTAAAGGTCAGGACACAGGAAACACCACTGCATCCATTGGTCCTATAAATCCAAGTGCCTACACAGAGATAGAATACAGCATCACACCGACAACCAGCGCATCAGCGAGTACGTCGTACTGCTTCCGTCTCTACGACACCACAGCAGGTGCAGTCCTTGATACCTATACGCAGTATCCGAGTTTGACCATTGGTGCTTCAAATACATCGCAGCTCCACTTCCGCTGGCGTGATGACACCACGGCACTCAATACCAGTGATGGTTGGTTGGCAGTGGAGGATACGGCGATTGCGGACGCAGAGATGAATACGACATATCGCATTCGTTTCGAAATCGCCAATACAGGGGATGCGGTAGAGAGTGCGGCACGAACGTATCAACTGGAAATAGCGGAAAAGACGGAAGTATCATGTGCACTGCTTTCCACGTGGATTCCTGCGGACAATGCTGGTTCTGAATATTTTGCGATGAGCGCATCGGCGTACATCAATCCTGACGGACAGTCATTGACACCAGGTTTACTTGGCAATGCGGAGGGGTATTCCTTCGTAACTGGCGAGGGACGTGATACAGCAGATACCACAGGATCGATTGGTCCACTAACCAACAGTTACTACACGGAAGTTGAGTACAGCATTGTTTCCTCCGGACTCGCCGAAGCGGGTAAGACGTACTGTTTACGTCTGGTTGATGCATCACCGTATTCTCTGCTTAACACTTACACACAGTACCCTGAGATTACCATTGGTAATTCCACGACCGACCAGCTCCATTTCCGCTGGCGCTCTGATATTGATGCGGTACTCAATGCCGATGAAGACTGGCTTGCATCCGAAGATACTGTGATCGGTGGAGCGGTTACCACCAGCACGTATCGTTTGCGTATGGAAGTAGCAAATACTGGTGAGGCGATAGAATCCGCTGCACGCACCTACAAACTTCAGTATGGAGAAAAGTCCACAACGTGCTCAGCCATCGGTTCCTGGACGGATGTAGATGATGGTAATGCATTTGCAATGTCAGACTCTGCCAATTTTTCTAACAGCGATGCAACAACCGCCGTCCTCGCAAATTCCGAAAGTTACACTTTCGCAGCAGGCGAGGGTTTGGATACGAGTAATACGAGCAGTGCCATCGGTCCGTTGAGTAATAGCTCCTACACGGAACTCGAGTACAGCATCTCTCCAACGGAAACTGCTGCAAATAGCACGGCGTACTGTTTCCGTCTCTATGATACAACGGCCGGTGCGGTACTCGATGCGTATTCTGCGTATCCTGAATTGACGACAGATAGCCCAGTGGTTCCTACTCCGATAACGGTGCAACTGAGTTACCGCTGGCGTGACAATACGACTGCGCTCAATACCGATGGCGGATGGTTAGCTGTGGAAGACACGGCGATTGCGGATGTGCGACAGAGCGCAACGCATCGTATTCGTGTGAAAGTTGCCAATACGGGCAATGGCGGAGAAAACGCAGCACGTACCTACAAAATTCAATACGGTCTCAAATCCACAACCTGTGGCGCCATCGGATCCTGGACGGACGTGAATGCGGGCAATGCTTTTGTCATGACGGGATCCGAACTCATTACGCATGGTGAAGCGACGTCTGCTCTTCTGAGTAATGCAGAGGGATATAGTTTTACTGAAGGTACTGCACAAGATACATCCAACACGAGCGATGCAGTTGGCCCGCTCGGTGCAGAATATTACACAGAGATGGAATACAGCATTGAACCTGCAACCAGTACGAATGCAGGGGCAACGTATTGCTTCCGTCTCTACGATACAACAGCCGATGCTGCACTCGACACCTACACGCAGTACCCGAGTCTGACCATTGGTGACCCAACTACGGACCAGCTCCACTTCCGCTGGCGTGATGACACCACCGCACTCAACACCGATGGTGGATGGTTGGCTGTGGAGGACACCGCTATCACCGATGTAGTGCAGAACGAAAAGTACCGTGTCCGCTTTGCAGTTGCCAATACTGGTGATGCACAAGAATCAGCATCACGTACCTACCAGCTACAATTTGGCGAAAAATCCACAACGTGCAGCGCCATTGTGGATTGGACCGAGATATCTGACCTAGAGGATGACATTGTCATTGCACGATCAGATCTGATTACCGATGGAGAGAATGTCACACCGGCACTCTTCACAAATAGCGAAGGCTATACGTTTGTAACCGGTAAAGCAAAAGATGCAGGTAGCACCACGAGCTCACTGGGACCGCTCAGTGCAGATAGCTACACGGAAATAGAGTTCTCCCTCTTTGCATCGTACTTGGCATCGGCAGGTCAGACGTATTGTCTGCGTCTCTACGATACAACAGCTGGAGCAGCACTCGATACGTATACACAGTATCCGCAGTTCACCATCGGCAACTCCGATACGACGCAGCTCCACTTCCGCTGGAGTAATGACAATTATGAACTCAACAGTACGGATGTCAGTCGTTGGCGTGCAAACAGTGACACTGCCATTACGTCTGCTATTCAGGGGGTTACATACCGTCTGCGTATGGAAGTTGCGAACACGGGCGGTGCTCAGGAATTTGCTGCACGCACGTATAAACTCCAGTTTGGAGAATTGGCAACGACGTGCGGTGCCATCGGATCCTGGGCCGATGTGGATACGGGGAATGCCTTTGTCATGACGGGATCACTCAATATTACCGATGGCGAAGCGACAACCGCCGTGCTCGTCAATGACGAGAGTTATACATTCGCAGCGGGTAATGGACTGGATGTTACCAACACCACTGCTGCAATTGGAGCGTTAGATGCGCACGGATATACGGAAGTGGAGTACAGCATTGCACCGACAACCGCATCGTCGGCAGACGCAACGTATTGCTTCCGGCTCTATGACACCACTGCGGATGCAGCATTGGATGCATACGCACAATATCCGGAAATAACCATTGGCGTGCCGAACATTGCGCAAGCGGTTGTTCGTTGGAGAGCGGATGGAACGAATGCTCTGAATACAACAGACGGATGGCTTGCTGCAGAAGATACAACTATTGCCGATGTCGTACAGGGCACGGCATATCGCTTACGCGTTGCCGTTGCCAACGATGGTGGCGCACAGGATACCGTCAATCGGACGTATAAACTTCAGTTTGGAGAATTGGCGACGACGTGCGGTGCCATCGGCTCCTGGACGGATGTGGATACAGGCAACACTTTCACCATGAGCGGTTCAGTCAACTTCACGAATGGTGACGCAACAACAGCACTGCTTTCGAGCTCCGGATCGTACAAATTCGTTGCAGGCCAAGGTTTGGATACGGCCAACGTTAGTACGAGTGTTGGGCAGATTCAGGCATACCATTACACAGAATTTGAATACAGCATTACTCCGGCAACGACCAGTACAGCTGATACGACGTACTGTTTCCGTTTGTACGATACGGCGGAACCCGGCGTCCTTGATAGTTATCAGTATGCTCAATTGACCATTGGCAGTTCCAGCCGTTCACAGCTCCACTTCCGCTGGCGTGATGATACCACGGCGCTCAATACCGATGGCGGTTGGCTGGCTGTGGAGGATTCCAACACACTCTCTTCTTCTGTATTACAGGAGCAGCCGATACGATTGCGTGTGGGCATTGCCAACATTGGCAAAGCACAGAAGTCGGCCGCAGCATATAAACTGCAAGCGGGTAGCAAATCCGGTGTGTCATCCTGTAGCGATGTTGCAGTGTGGACCGGAATTGATACCAACACATCATGGGAGATGGTCGATTCCGCATTCATCACGCATGCAGAAGCAACCACGGCATTGCTGGAAAATACAGAGAGTTATGCGTTTGTGGAAGGTGACGGTTTGGATACTGCGGATACGTCAGGATCTATAGGACCGCTGCCTGTGCATACGGTTTTGGAAGTGGAATATGCATTGCAGGCCACAACATCCAGCGATGGAACGTACTGTTTCCGTGTATATGATGCTACTGCAGATGCAGCATTGGATACATATAGTGTGTATCCGCAAGTGACAGTTTCTCTCTGCAGCAATGGTGTTATCAATGCTGCAAATGGTGAAGAATGCGATGATGGAAACCTGACCGATGGCGATGGCTGTTCCAGTGTCTGTGCGGAGGAATCGGGCTGGACATGTACGGGCGAACCGAGCGTGTGTAGTGAAGGATGCGGTAACGGGGTTGTGAATGATTCGGAAGAGTGTGACGACGGCAATACCAGCAGTGGTGATGGCTGTTCGGCAACGTGCGACACGGAGAGTGGATTCCTATGCAGTGGAACGCCAAGCACCTGCCAGACATCTTGTGGAGACGGGGTGGTTGTTGGTCAAGAAGAATGTGAACCTCCCGGAACGGAGCGCTGTGCCAATAATTGCCTATTCCGCACTGGCGGTGGCACTGGCGGTGGCGGACACATTGGCGGCATTGGCAATTCGGGTGGCGTGATCCTTCCGCGACCGCCGATCATCATCAATTTACCGTTCTTCTGCAAGAACGGTATGCTCTCCGTGAACGGCGAATGCCCGGATTATTTCTGCGGAGACGGTATTGTCACGCCTCTCCTTGGAGAGGAATGTGATACTGGCAATGAAGATGTGCCTTTATGTATTGAAGGTGAAACAGATAAGCAGTTCTGCACGTCGGCAACAGATCCCCGTGGTGCTTGCCGGTTCGTGATGGTTCCGCCGTGCGGTCCGGGATTGCAAGAATCCATAGATATTGCTCCTTTCTGCGGTGATGGGATTTTGCAGTCCGATAGAGAAGAACAGTGTGATGATGGTGGGCTGTGTTGGGGGGGTCGCTACCACAACGCCATCATTCAGGATCGCGATGCGGCAGCACTGTGTCTGTTGCGTGGTGGCAAGGTCTATCCACAATCAGGAGACGGCTGCAATCATCAGTGTCGTGTGGAATTCTGCGGCGATGGCACGCTGCAACCAGGGGAAGATTGCGATAATGGAGGTGTGTGCAAAAATGCGCAGTACTTATCCTGCTCTCGGGATTCTGATTGTGATCCGGGGGATACCTGTATTTTCAACGCAAAGCGAAACGTTGTCTGTACGCAGAACTGTGCATTGTGCCAGGGACTTTATACGGCTGCGTTCGATATTCGTAATCTTCGGGAAGGTGATCATACACTCAAGATCAAAGTCCGGACGGCAGGTGGTGCATCCGAAGTAAAAGAAACGCACTTCAGTATTTCCTATTCTCTATTGGGACAGGCTAGAGCGTCTATGGCTCATAGTGACGCCATACTCGAGCCACATGTCCTTGGAGAGAATCTCGAAGAGGCACAGCCGCAGATTCTTTCTGTGCTAACCGATAAGAGGCACTACAATGCCGGTATCGACAAAGTTGCCACGGTGAGTGTCATTGTTGGCACTGCCGATGGTCAGTACTTTACCGGTCTTTCCAACGAAGCGTTTGCTATGGCTGTTGATGGGAAGATCATCAGTGATATATCGTTTACGGAATCCAAACCGGATACATGCACACTGTTTTTGCAGGAACAGGAAAATCGCAAAGCACCGGCATCTTTTAGCCAATGTGGAAATGGCATTCTCGAACAGGGTGAACAATGTGATGATGGGAATACCAAGTCGGACGATGGTTGCAGTGCGCAATGCCGCATCGAGGGAATGAGTTTTCGTGTGCATGATGGAACGGGCATAACAGCGAGCATTCTGCCGTTTACGAAGACAAGAGCTGGTACAGGTTCTGGATGGGCTGCACTCGCGGCGGCGATTGCATGCACTTTTGGCATATTCCTCATTGTCTCCTCTGTGAATCGTGCGTAATCGACTCATCAACAATGGCACGCTCTGCATGATTGCTCTTCTGACAATTCTTTTTGTTCGTGCACAGGGTCCCGCACTATTGGTCGGTTCAGGTATAGTCAGCGATCCGTATCAGGTTACGGATTGTACGCAATTACAGATGATGCGTGATGATCTTGATGCGCATTACGTTCTTGTCGCTGATATCGATTGTGCACAATCTGCCGATTGGAATACCAACGATTGCAGTCAATTCACCGATCGAAAATCCTGTCAGGCGGAATCCGAAGGATGTGCGTGGGTTGATCATTCGGAATGTATCGGAGAAATGTTCGAAGGTTGTGCCAGTGATGAAAAAGATTGTATGGATTGGTGTGGTGGCACGGCATGGAACTCCGTTGTGGCCTGTGAAGATGCGTACGGTTTTTCTCCAATAGGGACATCGTACCAGGAGCCGTTCTCTGGTGTTCTGGATGGCAATGGATACACCATTGCTCATCTGACAATTCATCGACCGCAGGAATCTTCCGTCGGGCTCATTGGATATGCGCTCGATGCAACAATAAAGAACATTTCGCTTGTTGGTGCACGTGTCACTGGTGGCGGCGAAAATGTTGGTGCGCTTGTTGGTGCAAGCGTCTCTTCGCGTATTGATGGATGTAATGCAGCTGATGGACAAGTGCAGGGAGTGCGAACAGTAGGAGGTTTGGTAGGCACAAATCACGGACGGAAAGGAGAAGGTGGCATATTCGCATCGCAGATCCAAAACAGCATTGTCAGCGGCATTGCCGTTGTCGGTGCGGTAGCAGGGAGCAGTGTCGATGCAGAAGTGGAGGAGGTTGCAGTGTTGGGAGGCACGGTCAATGCCGACTACGAAGTCGGAGGGCTTATTGGCGCCAACAAGCGCAGCCGGGTTGCCAATGTTGTTTCCAGTACCTCTGTCCGTGGTGCATCCACGGTCGGCGGTTTGCTGGGTACGCAGAGCACTAAAGGCACATTAGAAAATGCTTTGATGCGTGGTGAAGTGCTCTGTGAGCAATGTACGCAACGCAACGCCGGTGCGATCGTTGGGCTGGCGGATGATGATGTACAATCGATATTCTCTGTGTATTACAACCAGGATGTTGGTGGTATACAGAGTGAGCGGGAAGACCGTGCAAGAACCAGTATTCAATTGCAGAACAAAGAAACATTTGAGGGGTGGGATTTCAATCGCGTGTGGATGATGGGGGATGACGGGTATCCGGCTTTGCGTATTCTGAATGGGCGTGCGCTCGAATGGAAAGAAACAGCAGAAGCCGAAGCAGTATCTGATGCTGATCAGGTCACCGAAAATCTGGAGCAGGATCTGTTACAGGAGAACACACTCTCCACACATGGAATGTCTCAGAATGATACAAAAGAGGATCGGCAGTCGCAGGTCAGTATTAGGGGGCAAGTGTATCGGGATGCCGGAGAAACTCCTGCGGAGAAAAATGTTATTGTCGCCATCAGCGTGAATGGCGGAGAAGTACTTGCCAGGGCAACAACGCAAAAAGAAGGAGAGTTCTCTGTAGAAAGTCTTGATCTGACAGCCGGAGATATTGTCACAGCGTTCCTGGAAGGAGCGCAGCAGAAAGCTGTGACAATCTTTCGGGTTGGTATAGGGGAGGAACACACCATCGATATTTTTGGAGGACATCTTACTTTGTGGCAGGAGGAAGGTACTGATAGTTTTTCGAATGACGATCTGATGCGTGCGGCATCAGCTGGTGGCACTGCTCATGTAGATATTGATGCGGTATTCATGGTGCAAGATGGAGCGATTACCGTTCAGAACGACATGACGCTTTTCCTGAAAGAGAACAGTCGGCTCGATCTGACAGAGTCGCTCAATGCGGGGAATGTTTTATTGGAAGGAGAGCTTGCACTGCAAAGCAGCACATGCACGGTTCACGGTTCTTATAGACAAAGGAGTGGAACGCTGTTTGTACAGAAAGGAAATGCAATCTTTGAAGGCGATGTTGTTTTGGAGGATGGCGTCTTTGATGGTGGCGAGGGAACAGTAGAACTGAACTTTGATCTTATTGGATCAATGAAGATGCAGGGTGGAACATTTAAAGCGCCACCGGTTTTGCGTATTGATACGGACTGGACTCAAACGGGCGGCACCTTTGAGCATCAGAATGGCACAGTGTTCTTTGCGGGAACATCCCATGTGCTGGATGTTCCGCAAGAGGAAACATTTCATAATGTTGTGGTGGAAAAACAGAATGGGACAAGCCTCATTATTCCCGATGGTCGAACGCTCATCGTAGAGGGGATGCTGACACTGACAAGCGGAAGTATTGATGAGGGAACGGTTATCGTAGAAGGAATGCTCGTTCATGCGGCATCATTCCAAGGAGGAACGACACTCCTGCGTATAGAAGGAGTATCGCAGCGTGAAATTCTCCTTTCCCACGGAGGAACGCTTCCTCAGGTGGTACTCAATGCTCCCAATGTCATCATGCGGACATCGGAGGCAGTGGCGAACTCTGCGTTTTCCGACGGAGAAAATGGAGTGAACGACGAACGTTTTGCTGTTTCTTGTACGCAGGATATCCATATTCTCAATGGCCAGTTCATTATAGATGCAGGCGCTGTGCACTGCGGGAGCGATGCACATCTGATTGTGGATGGGGGAAGCATAACGGTGAACGGGGGGTCACTCATTACAGAAGCGCCGGTTACCATTCATGGTGGCGCGTTGAACGTTGTGCAGGGAGATGTCCTCTTCAATGGTGCAGTGGAAATCACCGGTGGGACATTGGATATTGCAGGGGGAACAGTGGCGTTGAATAGCGCATTCATCATCGGAGGTGGTGTCGTGACTGGTACGGCAGGTAATCTTACAGTCAATGCTGTTCTGACGCTCGATGGCGGCAGTGTAGAGATGCAGGAAACGGTGTTGGAAATCAACGGACCGCTCACCATGCGTGATGGTAATTTTCATGGTGGGAAGGCGAATATTACCATCAATGGTACGCTCGAAATCGGTGGCGGCACTTTCACGGCACCGTCATCGCTCTTGCGCATTGCGGGGGATATGCGTCGTCTGAGTGGATCCTTTCGTCACAATGAAGGCACCATTGAATTCTTTGGCACATCCAAAGCACTCGATGCCAATGGTATTGCTCTGTACACCATGCGTGTTGCAAAGAATTCAGGAGAGCGAATGGTGATCACCGATGGCAGTAGAGTGCTGGTTGAAGGGGATGTCATACTGGCGGGTGGTAGTTTGGAACAGGGAACGCTGGAAGTGCAGGGTGATGTACTGGTGGAAGAGGGGAGCGATGGAGGATCGGTTTCGTGGTTGTGTACAGGGAATCGCGAACAGCACCTGTCCGTTGCGGGCGAAGCGGTTCTCAGTGGCGATCTGACGGTACGGAAGAATCCGGATACAGCGGTGATCCTGCTGACAGATCTCCGCTTGCCTTTGTCGGAACAGGCAGTGGTCATTGAAAAAGGAATACTGGATCTCAACGGTTATAGCGTGGACGCAAATTCATTCCTTGTTATGAATGGGGGGTCACTCCTTCTCCGCGGTGGGGAGGTTGTATCAACACCGGAGCTGACGGATGGGTCGTCTGTGTCCTATATTCTGCAGGAAGCGGCAACAGAAGTACTACACACTTTTGCCTATACCGATCTGGTGCTTAATGGAGTACCGGATGCAGAGTTCATTGTGCCGGAAACGGGGCTTTCTGTTGCGGGCGATATCACGGTGCGCGGAGGTACTCTGCGTGTGCCGGAAGAGGAATTCATTGTGTTGGGAGGATCGTGGCTTCTGCAGGGAGGGGAATTTGCGGCTGGTACGGGAACGCTCTCGCTCGTTGGCGAAGCGCAGTATATTGAAGGAAACAACACGTTCCACAATGTGCAGAAACTTGTTCAGAAAGATGCGCAGGGAATGCTCATTGTCGCATCTGGTAGCAATCAATCCATTGATGGAAAACTGACACTCCAAGGAGAACAGTGTACGTTCCTGCAAGTACGATCTTCCGATCCGCAGGAACAGTGGACATTGCAGCGCGTGCGGACATCCTCTCTCTCCACACTGGATGTGCGTGGAGTGGATTCCTTCGGGAGCCGTGCCCTCGAATGTACAGAGAATTGCATTGATAGCGGCGAAAACACCAACTGGACATTCGCTGCGACCGGCTGCAGCGCGCCATCGACTCTGTGTGGGAATAGCAAAGTTGAAAGTTCAGAAGAGTGCGATGATGGCAATTTTGCAGAAAACGATGGGTGTTCACCGTTCTGTAAACTGGAGACGGGGTTCTCATGCAAAGGAGAACCAAGTCTTTGCATTCCGGGCTGTGGGGATGCACTCATTGTTGCCGGCGAGGAATGCGATGATGGCAATGCGACAGATGGCGACGGATGCTCTTCCACATGCATGATAGAAATCGGATACGCCTGTCAGGAGCAACCCAGCATGTGCACGGCGATTTGTGGAGATGGTGTGATTGCTGGCACGGAAGAATGTGATGACGGCAATGCAGAAGATACGGATGCGTGCCGATCAACGTGCACGAATGCACGGTGTGGCGATGATATTCTCCAGTCTGTTATCGGTGAGGAATGCGATGACGGCAACACCGTATCGGGTGATGGTTGCAGTCAGGATTGTACAAGAGAAGCATTCTGCGGTGATGGTACATTGGATAACGGGGAACAGTGTGATGATGGAAACACTGAGGATGGAGACGGCTGTTCTGTTCGTTGTACCCTACAGAAAGGATATGCGTGTGAGGGGGAACCATCCGTATGTGAACTTCTCTGTGGCAAGCGCGTCTTTGACTTGGACGCATGTCACGGACGTTTTTATGCTGCAGAATTAACAGGAGACGCACAGGTGCCTCCTGTAGCAACTCCAAAAACGGGTTTTGTCATTGTGCGCGTCAACTCCGATACATCGCTGACGTACAGCGTCTTCGCGGAAGATGTTGCGGAAGGAAGTGTTGCTGTGCATAACGGTATTTCCGGGGTGAACGGCCCGGTACTCATGGATCTTTCCGGATTCTCCGGCACGTCACGAATTCTGGAAAAACCAGAAAGGGAACTTCTGAAAGATGGCGGCTTATATGTTGAAGTAACGACAGCGGATTATCCGGAAGGCGAACTTCGCGGACAGCTCACGGTAGTACATGGATCAGAAGAGCTACCGCCGCCGGTAGAGGTCTGTGGCAATGGAATGATGGAAGCAAACGAAGAGTGCGATGATGGAAATACGAGCAATGACGACGCATGTCTGAATATCTGTCGTCGCGCATCGTGTGGTGACGGGCATCTTTGGGAAGCTGTGGAACAATGCGAGCCCCCTTTTCGTGTTGTGCCTGATCCGAATGATTCGGAAAAGCTTATGCGTTGCTCAGAACAGTGCCAGTTAACTCCGTTCCAGAGAGGCAATGAAAAAACGGAGCAGGAAAAGAAGGAGAATGAGCGTGTACAAAAAATTCTCAAGAGCATGTCGGGTTCTTCCGTGGAATATCTCTGCGGAAACGGTTCTCTGGATACCGGTGAAGAATGCGATCTTGGTCTTCTCAATGGTATTGGCACATGTTCGGTAATGTGTGAAATCCTGTACTGCGGTGATGGTCTAGTCACAGAGGTCATTGGCGAGGATTGCGATGACGGCAATACCACTAACGATGACGGATGTACCAACACGTGCCATTTTGCTCCGCTCCCTGGTGAAACAGAGAACACGTCTTCCACTGTGGTGGGCATGGATACTCCGGCAGTCACGGTGTGGGAATGCGGCAACAGCATATTGGAACGTGGTGAACAATGTGACGATGGCAACAGTATTTCTGGAGACGGCTGCAATTCGGCGTGCAAAATTGAACTCTCTACACCATTGCGCTTGTCAGCCGGAGGGTGTGGCAACAGCATATTGGAACGTGGCGAACAGTGTGACGATGGCAACGGAATATCCGGTGATGGATGCTCTGATATCTGTCAGCTGGAAGTAAGTATCCTCGATATGGTTGCGCAACGCATTAAGCTGCTGGAAGCAGGGTGCGGTGATGCGCGTTTGGATCTTACGGAAGAATGTGATGACGGTAATGTTCGCGATGGTGACGGCTGTTCATCGCAGTGTCGTCTGGAAATCACCGTTGCCGGCTCTGAGCAGTGTGGCGACGGAAAGCTTGATGCCGGAGAAGAGTGTGACGATGGCGGCAGCAATTCCGATAGTATCGCGAATGCTTGTAGGGAGAATTGCACACAGCCGCACTGCGGTGACCATGTACTCGACAGGCATGAAGAATGCGATGATGGCAATCGCACGGATGGTGATGGTTGTTCTGCGACATGTGGAGTGGAGCACCTGGTGCCAGCAGCGCCGGAGCATTCAGTGGTATGTGGTAATGGTCTGACCGAGCCAAGAGAACAGTGTGATGACGGAAACACCACAAATGGCGATGGGTGCTCTTCTCTGTGTAGATATGAGACAGAAGCACAATCCAGTAGTGCTGCAACACAACGTATGGTCATTGAAACAATCGAAGTCTCTAGTCCACGCACGCTGCGTATACGTTTTGTACGTCCTGTTGATCTGGAACATATTCTGGATCCCTTACGCTATGATTTGCGCGGCTCGCCGGTCATTCCGGTACTCTCGGTACGCTGGATTGATCCATATACTGTGGAACTTGTTGTGGAATCAGACCTTGATCCGCAACATCGCTACACGCTTTCTGTTGATATGGTGACCGATGATGGCGTTGATGTTGCAACGCAGGCGCTCTTTAGTGCTGCGGAAGGCATTCTGGAAGAGAAATCACTCGAGCATGGTGCTTCTCCGGAAGAGGGAGCATTTCCCGCACAGGAATCACAGGATGTACAGATGAGGGAAATCGTCACGATCGCACCTCTCTCGACACAACAGTACATGCCTGTAACGCCTGTTGCCGCAGAAACCGGACCGGGAGCTCTTGCGGCGATCATTGCAGGTGCAGCTGCCGGGTTTAGTATCTTCGCACGAAGAAAAAGGAAATATTGCTAACAGGTATCACCATGGTGGTATTCATCGTTGACACGAATGCTCTTTGCATGTGCCTCTATAGAAATGCGTCTTGTTCTCTGTGCATTACCCCTTTACTCTAGAAATATCTTTTCACAAGAATATATGGATAGTATTGCTCTGGTATGGGTAAATTTTACTACATCGCTTTCCGTACAAATCTTTGTCATCAGCACATTGGTTCTGTTGGCGGGCTTGAGCATTCTGGTGTGGTCTCAGGCTGTCCACCTTAAACTCCTTGAGCCGATTTCTTTGAAGAAGATTGAAATACTGCATCCGCATATTCCTTCACTCAAAGTCATTGTCACCATTTTTCTCACGGCAATTGCACTCCTCATTGTTGCTATACAGACAATGAACGGTCGTCCGCCATTCGATGGTCCATATGAATTTTTGTATCTGGCAGCAATTTTTGTTCTGACGGGATCTGCTGCTGTCCTCGCAGAATTACGGTGGAGAGGATCTAGGGATGTGTGGTTCGCATTTCTCATTGGTACGGCTGTTGCATTGCTTTTCCTGGTTCTCAAGTACACCATTCCGCAGAACCGACCGGTACTGTCCGTTATCCTGCTCTTGCTACTCATTGCTTCCTGTGTCCTTTCGTGGATTGTGATGGCACCGGAACGCTCAAAGCGGGTGCCTGCAATGTCTTTGATAACATTCATCATGTGGCTTTTGTTGTATTTCTAATAGTGTATTGATGTTCTATGTCGCACAAAAGAACACATCCATCGTTGGCACCACATGGTTTTACTCTCATTGAGCTGCTCATTGTTCTGGGCGCTATTGGAGTTCTTTCCTCTGTGACGATCATTGCGATTAATCCTGCAAAGCAACTTTCTGATGCGCAGGATGCAACACGAAAGAATACTGTCCGGCAGATGGAAAATGCGGTGTATCAACGGCTCATTGATGAATGGGAGGCGATTGATACCATTCCGATAGGAGAGGGGAATGCCAAGCAGATCTGCCAACAGGGGGTTACCGATGATCCTACGTGCGTGAATCTGGATATGCTCGTTCCGGAATACATCGCCGCCATTCCCGTTGATCCAACGGAAGAAACGCACACGGGATACACCATCTATCAGGATTCTTCTGGTCGTTCCCATGTCACTGCATTGCACGAGGGTACAGCTGGAGGCAGTCAGAGCTCTGTTTCCAGTAGCAGCAGCACAAGCAGTGAACAATCATGTACGCCCGGCGGTGATCCTATGGTGATTTGTGATTGTACGGGTTTGCAGAATATGCAGGCTGATTTAACAGCTGATTATATCCTGGGGCAGGACATTGATTGCTCCGATACGGTCAACTGGGACATCGATGCTTGTGATACGTACGCCACAATGGCAACGTGCAATGCAGAAGAAACAGGATGTTATTGGAAAGTGGGATGGTGTGTTGGAGAGGAAATGCCAGGCTGTTCGTTTGATGAAATCAGCTGTCTTGAATGGTGCGGAGGAACATCGTGGGTCGATAGTGTGTGTGAAGATAATAAAGGGTTTGATCCAGTGGGCAATGAGCGTGGCACATCCATGTTTACAGGGACATTAGATGGAAACGGATACGTGATCAGTAATTTGTATATGAATAGATACTCACCCATTCAGTATTTTGGAATGTTTGGGGTTACAGGGAGCGAAGCGAATATTCATGATGTGGGCATGGAGAATGTTGATATTACAGCAACGGACGTCACTGGTCCGCTTGTGGGGTACAATACAGGGAATGTGAGCAATGCGTATACAACAGGAATCGTCAATGGAAAGACATGGGTTGGCGGGCTCGTTGGCGAAAACAGGGACGGTGGAACTATCGCGAATTCGTATTCTATGTGTACGATTATTGCAAGCAGTGGCCTAATCGGCGGTCTTTCAGGAACAAATGGTGGTACTATCAACAATGCGTTTGCTGCAGGAGATGTTACGGGTGAAAGTAGCGTTGGAGGACTTGTAGGTTTCAATATGTTGAATATTAATAATTCCTTTGCGACGGGAGATGTTGCAGGTATAGATAGCGGTGGGTGGTCACTCGGTTCCGTTGTGGGGAATATGGTTTCCGGAACAATAACAAATATCTATTGGAATAATCACAGTGGCAATCCTGATTCTTGTTACAGCGGAGGAAATGTTGGTTGCACGGTGATCTCAGATAATCAGAGCTACTTCTATAGTGCAGAGAATGCACCCATGGATACATGGAACTTTGTTGATGTGTGGCAGGAGAATCCAGGTTCTCTGCCGACATTGCGATAATTTACGCAGCAGTATTCATAGATTCCTTCAAATCCTTTAGGCGTTGGTTGGTGTGCGATTTTACAAGGACAATGGGCGCATTGAGCGCCAGATCAATGCTTGTACGTGTCGCAAGCATGATGGAACCGACGCCCAGATGCCATACTTCCCGGAAAGGGAAGAGCAGAACGTTCTTCACGGCGTTCTTGGTGTAGCGCTTGATGGCTTCTGTGGGTTTGGTGCTCGGATCCAAATCTAGTACAGACATCAGGGTTTCCTGCGGCATGCGTGAAACCAGGTCAACAGAGCTTGTGACCGTTTCTTTGAGCACTTCCCCGGCTTTGTGGTAGTGGTTTGTTATATATTATATTATACAATATATGCTTATATTAAGCAATATGGCATGCTCTACAAAAATACAGTATAATATATACGAAACCTACACACATTCCCATCATGCAGTCTTCCTTCCTCACCACAAAACTCATTACCCTTTTTGCTGCAGCTTCTGTGGGGCTCCTTTCCGTTGTCATCATTCAGCAGGATGGAGATTTCCACATACCCAGCGCGGCAGTCAGTACAGATGATGCTGTATCTGAATCCTATGAGCGCTACAAAGAAGTCAAAGCAGAGGCGCGCAGCACATACGATGAAAGCAAACAGGCAGCACGCGCCGTCTATGATGAACAGAAGGAACAGGTGATTGATACGTACAAGGAATCCCGCGCTGCAGCACTGGAAGAATATCGGCAACAGAAGAGTGATGCCTGGGATGCCTATCAGGAAACAAAGCAGGAAGCATACGATGCCTACCTTGCGGTGAAGGAATCCGGTGGAGACAAAAAGCAGGCGTACGCGGAATACAAAGCAATTAAACAGACAGAGCTCAGCAAGTACCATGCAGAAAAAGCGTCTGCAAAAGAGGAATATGACCAGACAAAAGCACAGTTAAAAGCAACGTACACGCAGGATCGCAGTGCAGCACTGCAGGAGTACAACCAAACGCGCGATCAGGCATGGGCAACCTACCAGGCAACAAAAGGTGCTGCATGGGATGATTACCAGGAGGCAAAACGTGGTCCCATTTCTTCTCCTCTCCCTACCCCTCCTCAACCTCTTCCTCCTCCTTCGCCTCCGTGGTCTATTTGCAATGCAAGGTGTGAGTGGTATGCCGGGTCATGGTCAAGAAAGAGTGGTGTTTATGCTTTAGACTGTGACGGAAATCCCACCGCTTTTTGCAGTGATGTTTCTCCTCAGGACTGTTACGCAAATCCAGCTTATTGCCGGAGATTTGCGGAGATTAATTGTTGGAAAAAATATGAAAAGAAATTATGGAATGGAGCTTGGTACAATGTTTTAGTAGGTGCTAGTTGTCCAGGAAATTAAAAAAGCTAATTGTTTTCTGATTCTGAAAGATAGTGCATAAGTTGTTTCTTAAGAAATCTTCGACCAGCACCACTCTTCAAAAACTTCTCGCGACCAAGTGCATCCATCTTGTTCACATAGGTTTCGCAGTAAATAAGCCTCCATTTCTTTGCTTTGGCGGTTGATACATTTTTGTGATGATTGTGCTCTGAGATTCTTCGATGCAGATTGGTTGTATAACCGATGTACCAGTTTCTCAACTCATTCTCGATGATGTAGACGTGGTACATAGCGGAAAATTGTAGCAGATTTGTTTGGCTATTGAAGCTACATAAAATCTTCTGCGATTGTCACATGGGCGTGCTACACCAACTTGGTGTAGAAAATATTCACTTCGTTCGCCACGCGACACGTAAAATCGCCTGCGATTAATTTGGCTGTGCCACGTGGGAGCGTCTAAGAAGCCACGTAAAGCGACTTCGTCGCCACGTGGCACGTAAAATTGCTTATGAATATTATTGTTTTTGGCGGTGCCACGTGATTGCGAGCGTAGCGAGCAATTTTACGTGGTACCCCGGACAGGGATCGAACCTGTGACCTGAAGCTTAGAAGGCTTCCGCTCTATCCAACTGAGCTACCGGGGCAAGGATGACGGGGAAAAAGGAACAAGAACGTGAAGTGGCAGAGTTACTCGTTCGCCGAAGTCCTGTAGGAGCAGGACGCAGGCGGGCCGGGGCGTGTACGCTATTATACACTAAATATGGCTTTCTGATGAGCTCATTGGTATAATAGTATGGATGAAGTACAAACGCATCATGCTCAAGATCTCGGGCGAAGCTCTGGCAAGGCCCGGCGGATATGGTCTGAATCAAGGGGTTCTGCTGGATGTTGCCAAGAATATAAAGAGCGTTGCCGATGAGGGGATCCAGGTTGTGGTGGTTGTGGGTGGGGGAAATATCTGGCGATTCCGCGATACGCAGGAAAGCGGCATTGAGCGGACGGCAAGCGATGCCATGGGCATGCTAGCGACCATTATGAACAGTGTCGGCCTGCAGTCAGCATTGGAATCCGTCAATCAGTTCACTCGCGTCTGCAGCGCCATTAATGTTCCACAGCTTGCGGAACCCTATCTGCGACGCAGGGCTCTGCGTCATCTGGAGAAAGGTCGGGTGGTGATCTGTGCAGGGGGAACGGGGAACCCATACTTCACCACGGATTCTGCCGCTGCGCTGCGTGCACTGGAGCTTAATTGTGAAATTCTCCTCAAAGCGACGAATGTCGATGGTGTCTATGACAAAGATCCCAGCGAGCACGCTGATGCTGTACTGTACGAATCTTTGACGTATCAGGAAGCAATTGAGAAGCACCTCAATATTATGGATCAGGCAGCATTCAGCCTTTGTCAGGATCAGAAACTGCCGATTAGAGTTTTCAACTTTGCACAGCGGGATAATCTCCTCAAGGCTGCAAAGGGGGAGAAGGTCGGAACGCTTGTGCATGGTTAAAGCATTGTCAGCAGTCATGGAAGCCCGCTAGGATAGTTCTTGTTTTCTCCTTTCCCTGAATTTTCTTATGGCTGATGCACGCATGGAATCGTTGAAGAAGGAAATCGAAAAGATTATGGAATTTCTCCATAGCGAATTCTCCAAGCTCCAAACGGGTCGAGCAAATGCTTCGTTGGTCGAACATGTGGAAGTAGAAGCGTATGGGCAGCGGCAACCGCTCAAGACTCTTGCGGGGATTACCGTGGAGGATGCGCGAACAATTGTGGTGCAACCGTGGGATCGGTCCATTCTGGCAAGCGTTGATCGTGCTCTTCAGATGGCAGAGTTGGGAACGTCGCCTTCCAATGATGGCGTCATCATCCGCATCGTACTCCCCCCAATGACGGAGGAGCGCCGTGCACAGATGAAGAAGATCGTGCACCAGTATGCGGAAGAAGCGCGCATCTCTGTTCGTCAGCAACGCCAGGCTATGCAGGACAAAATCAAGGAGGAGGAGAAGGATGAAGATGCTCGGTACACCGCTCTGGAGCATCTGGAAAAAGCAGTGAAAGAAGCGAACGAGAAAATTGAAGAATCGATGAAAAAGAAGGAAGAGGAAGTAATGACGGTGTAGGGCTATTGTTAGGGCTAGGGTTGGGGCTGGGGCTAGGGTATCATTGGAGCGTTATGAAAATTGCTGTCCTCTCCTTTCCCGGCAACAACTGTGAAGTGGAATCGCTGCGCTCCATTGAGCGTTGCGGAATGGAGGCAATGTTCTTCAAGTGGAATGATTCCACAGAGAAGCTTGCCGAAGTTGATGGATACTTCATTCCCGGAGGATTCAGTTACGAAGATCGTGGCAGAGCCGGAATGGTAGCGGCGCGGGATCCGCTTCTCAATTTCATTGCGGACGAGGCGGCAAAGGGGAAAGTGGTCATAGGGAACTGCAATGGTGCTCAAGTACTTGTGGAGAGCGGACTCATCCCATTGGACAAGGAGCTCAGAATGAGCCTTGCGCGCAACGTTGTGGAGAGTGAGGCCGTCGGCTTTCTGAATCAGTGGGTGTGGATCACACCGAGTTGCGCGCGTGACCGTTGCGCTACTTCCGATTGGGAAGGCGCAATGCACCTGCCCATTGCACACGGCGAAGGGCGGTTCACAACAAAAGACAAGGACGTCATTCAGGAATTAAAAGCGAACGATCAGATTGCATTCTCTTACTGCGATAGTGAGGGGAAGATCTCCGGTCGTTCTCCTATTTGCCCAAATGGTTCGCTCTTTGGAGCCGCCGGCATCTGCAACAGAGCGGGAAATGTGGTTGCATTGATGCCGCATCCGGAGCGCACACAGGACGGTGATCCGTATTTCCTTTCAGTAAAAAAATGGATAGAGCAAAAAAGAGGAGGAGGCATTGGTAGTGCTTCAGCCAGCGAAAACGATGTGGTTGTTCCGCATCGTCGTGCGCATGACGGTGAGATCTTCATAGATACCATTATTGTGAATAACGAGGAGCGCACGGTAGAACAAGCTGCCCGGCGTTTGGTTCCGGAACTCAGCCTGAAACAATTAAAGTATCTTCTGCCGTGTAAGAGCGATCCACAGGAAATCCTCTCGCATTTTGCGCTCTTCAATCCGAACAAAGAGGTGGCATATATTCGCAGAGGCGATGCCATCATGCGCTGGAACAG
>JBAYNS010000009.1:0-20757 GCA_041678625.1 Candidatus Peribacteraceae bacterium | reverse complement strand
TATCGATCTTAATGGCAAACGTGTAGAAGATTACACCGGTACCGTACTTCTTTCTTCTACGGACCCTACCGCGCTCCTTCCGTTGGAAGGCCGCGTGAGTTTCCGCCCTCAGGATCTGGGGCAAAAAACTCTCACACTCGGATTGCGCTTCCGCACTTCCGGCGAGCATATCCTGCATGTGGAAGACAGTACTGACCCCAGTGTCAATACACAGGTAAATATTAAAGTGGTTGGTGACACAGGAGAAATCAATCCAACTATTACCATCACGTCCCATGAACAGGATGGTTATATCAACTCCACCGAAATTGTGCTGGAAGGTACAGGAGCCCCCTTTATCAACCTGATCGTAACAGGGGGGGCAGAAGATGTTCGCAGCGAGACAACGCAGGACGGTACATTCTCTGTTCCTGTAGTATTGAATCCCGAACTCACCGATCACACGCTTCGCATTCGTGATGAATCCGGACGGTACGATTCGGGAAATCTGCACCTTATCCTGGATACCGTTCCTGCAGAAATCAAGTTGGTGACCTTTGCTCCGATTACACCGGAAGAAGGAGACCCCATGACTCTGGTTGTGGAGAGCGACGCCGATTTGCAAAGTGTCACAATGACGCTTGTAGAAGAGGAATACACCCTTACGCAGAACGCAGAGCATCCCGGAACATACGAACTCACCTTTAATGCGCCTGCATCTGGAACATACCAACCGATCGTGAAGGCATCGGATGCAGCGGGGAACATTACCGAGGTACGCAGCAACATCGCCGTTGGCAAACGCAGTCTGCCACGCGTGGAGAACATCACCGCAGAAGCAAAAGTAGATACCGTCATCTTGCGGTGGGATCCTGTGACGAGCGAGCGGGTCGATGCATACCGCATTTACGTTGGCGAAGACCCGAAAGATTTT
The DNA here is from genome assembly GCA_041678625.1 of Candidatus Peribacteraceae bacterium. Classification (GTDB taxonomy): domain Bacteria; phylum Patescibacteriota; class Gracilibacteria; order Peribacterales; family Peribacteraceae; genus JBAYNS01. The sequence goes on along the minus strand of JBAYNS010000009.1, from coordinate 19,844 downwards.
CTCTACACATTGGACACAGGCCGTGCCAGCGCAACAGCAACAGTAGCCGGACTCAGCCCAAACACCTCTTACTACTTTGCCGTCACGGCATTACAGGGAGAACGCGAAAGTATTGAAAAGAGCGAAATTGCAGAAGCGCGCACGCTGGGCATGGGTCTTTCCATTGAGGAACAGGACAGTGCCTTGCTCATCGAATGGTCCAGCATGCCTCAAGAAACGCCTCTTGCGTCGTACATTTTGGAATACGGAGTGGAGCCGGATGTGTATACGGAACAGAGAACAATCAACGGCGACCAGTTGGTCTACACTCTGCGAGATTTGATGAATGGCATCACGTACTTCCTCAAGCTCACTCCAGTCACAACCACAGGAAATGTTCTGCGTGAACTCTCGGTAACAGGAAGCGGTACTCCCAACGGGCAAACAAGCACGTACACACCGCAACCGGGCGAGCAGCCCATTCCCGGAGGATATACTACTCCGGTGAGTACACTGCCGATTGGCAGTGTTCATAGCGGTGCACCGCAGGTTCCCAGCACAGGGCTTCCGCCAGTGGCCTGGTGGCTCGCTATAAGCCTTGCAACGTTACTTTTGTACATGCAATGGCATCGCCGCAGAACCCTGAAGTACACACTCGATTTCCTGCAACAGATGGAATCACGCTACCATGAGTAAGCCATGCCAGACTCCGCACGCCCTCGAACGATGTCCATCGGAGGTGCAACATACGATCTCTTCGTTCGTACACACCAAAATCTGATCCGCAATGACGGGGAACAGCAGTTTTTTTCCTTTCCGCTGGGGGAGAAAGTCCGGGTGGAAGACGTTATTGAAACATGCGGAGGAGGTGCATCGAATACCGCTGTTGGCCTTGCACGACTTGAATGCAATGCGGGATTCTGCGGCGTGATCGGATCGGATCAGTGGGGAGAAAAACTTCTGGCAAATTTACGAAAGGAAGGAGTGAACACCGAGTGTGCGACCGTAGTAGAAGGGGAAGTATCGAGTTTTTCCATCATCCTCTCTTCCGAGAACGGCGAACGGGTCATTCTGTATACACCCGGAACGAATGTGCACCTGCACGATGCGGTGTTTAATAAGGAAGCGATCCAAAAAGTGCAGTGGGTATACCTCAATCATATTCAGGAACATAATTGCGTGATTCAGGATGACATTATTGCAATGCTTGCCAATGACACAGAGCCGCGCTTCTCGTGGAATCCGGGCGGATATCAGATTGATGTCGGCATCAGTGAACCGAATAACCGCATGCTGCTTTCGCATACAGATCTCATTCTGCTCAATCAGGAAGAAGCGCTGAAATTCACAAAAACAGAAACGGTGAATGATGCACTCAGAGCGATACTGGATAGCGGAGCAAAGAATGTCTGTATCACACAGGGGCGCGAAGGAACTGTCGCATCGGATGGCGAGAAAATCTTCCACTGCCCCATCGTTGCCGGAGTGACAACAGTGGATGCTACGGGCGCAGGAGACGCCTTTGGCATCGGATCTACGTGGGCGCTTTTGAACGGAGAAAACTTGCCAACAGCACTCAAGGCAGGTACCATAAACGCAGCGAGTGTCGTGAGTGCAATTGGTGCACAAGCGGGACTCCTCACAGACATCGAGATGCGGGCCAGATTGCAGCAAGTTGCTCTTGAGGTTTCCATTCGCTCACTCTAAATATCCCCCTTTCACCCATGTCGGACGATAAGATTCTCCAGGTGCAGGAACTCGTGGATTCCGCGATGTCCTCACTCAAAACTGCTCACGCACTTCTGCGCGATTTCACAGGAGTTGCCGATACTGATCGTGAGCGCATCATCACACGTGCTGAACAAATGGGTGGAAGTGCCGCAGTAAGCGGTAAGGTGATCGAAGGTATTTTTGACGGACAAAACATGATGGATAGCAACAGTCAGACGTATCCCGTGCCTGCAAACTACGCCAGTAAAAGTAAACTGGTGGAAGGCGACGGCATGAAACTCACCATCACCGATGAAGGAAAGTTTATCTACAAACAGATTGCTCCTGTGGAACGTCGTACGATTATGGGCGTGCTGATTCAGGAGGATGGCCAGTACAAAGTTCTTGCTGACGGTAAGGCCTTCCGTGTTCTTCTGGCATCGGTAACATTCTATCGTGCAGAAGTCGGTGATCAGGTGACAATTCTTCTACCAAAGAACGATGAAGCGAAATGGGGCACTGTGGAAGCAGTGATCCCCAGACACCTGGCAGAAGCCGCAGCAAAAGCGACTGTTGCCAAAGCAGCCAGCGAGGGAGAGGACGGCGAGCTGACACCGGATGTAGAAGAAGAAGAAGAAGAAGAAAAGGATTAAAAAGAAGAAAAGGGGCAAAGGATAAATATCTTGGTGCTATTTTGCTGCATTTGTACTCCTGTTCAAATCAGACTGATAACTGCGTCACTAAAAACTGCTCAGTGTCTCATGCCAACTTCTCTTCCTGGTACTCACCGCGGAAACTTGCTACTCTTCAATGCCACATGAAGATCCCTGCACGCGTTTTGGCTCCCGTCATCCTTGCACTGGTATGCGCGATAGCGCTCATTGCTTTTCTGTGGTGGCAATTGCAGCAATCAACGTCCGTGCTCAATATCCCTTTACCTGATTTTTTGAGCACGCAGACCGCTCAACCGAAAACAACGCCGACGAATTCCCCTATTGATCCGTATGACACAGCTCTCGTTGCTCTGAGACAGGGCGACTTGTTTGCACTGCGCGGTGAGTGGAAAGATGCACAGGAAGAATACGAGAATGCCGTAAAAGCAGAAGGAGGACTCCCCGCGCTGCGCAAACTGGCGCAGGCGCAGCTGCAGCGGCGGGATATTAACGGTGCACGGGCAACGCTCAAAAAGATGCGCAGCGCAGGAGCGCGCAGCGAGGATCTGGTACTGCTGGAAAGTATCATTGAGCTGCGCTCGGGAGAATTGCGCAAAGCACAGACCTTGCTGGAGAACGCCGCGGAGTCTCCGCAGAAGCATTACGGTCTTGCGCTCTTGGCTGTCATTCAGGGTAACCACGAAATTGCAAAAGCAGAATTGCAGCAAGTGGTGAATGGCTGGGAGCCGGTGCTGCGCTCATACGCGCGCACGCTGCAATCGGCCTACGATGAATTTGTTCTCTTCCCGGACGGATCGAATCTCCATCTGATCACTCTCCTCTCTCGCGCACTGGCGCAAAATCAGGAATGTGAACTTGCGCTGCCGCTTTTGGTGCAGGTCACCAGCGCACAGGATGATTACCGCGATGCATGGATCGTACAAGGGTACTGCGAACTCATAACGGAACGCTCAGAAGAAGCGCTGGTCTCCTTGGAACAAGCGTACAACCTGGACCCGCAGAAACCGGAAACCCAGTACTTCCTTGCTCGTGCATATGCCGCACTCGAACAGCATCAGAATGCGATTACGTTTTTGGAGTACGCGCTGGTGAATGGTTTTGAGCCGAAAGAAGAAGTGCGCAGACTCATTGCAACGGAAGCACTGGAAAATGGAGATGCGCAGCTTGCTCTGGAACAGTACGATGCCCTCACCCGCAGTGACGATGCATCCTTTGAAATGTTCGAAGGTTTTATTACGGCAAGTTTGGCACTGGGTAACACGGAGGAAGCCTATCTTAAAGCACAGCAGGCAACGGAGCGCTGGCCGCAGAACGCTTCTGCATTTGAACTTTTGGGTCTTGCATGTGCGGAGACCGATCGCACGGAAGAGGCGCGAAGGGCGTACGAAACCGCTCTGGAGATTGACCCTCTGCGTGATGATGCGCGTAAAAAAATTGAGGAGCTCCCGTAAGAAGCCGCTCTATCGTTCTCATCATCTTCCAAGAGAAGTACTCGCTGCTATACCTTCCACAATGCACCCCTTGCCTCTACAGTAGGGGCAAATGCGGACATTTCTGCGCGCAGCGGGCATCATCCTGATCGCACTCCTGGCAAGCGTGATACTCTTTGCTTTGCTGGTTACCTTCACAAATACCTTCACCGTGATTGAAGAACATCCGGCACAGTACCTGCCTGAAACGCAGACTATTGCCTTACTGATGAATCCAAGCACAGAAATGCTCACTGCGCTAACACCTGTGTTCCCCGTGCTCGCGAATACTGAACTATCCGGGCAGAAAGCCATTGCTCTTGTAAAATGGGAGAATGCCACAGAAACCATCGAATTTTGGGACCATTCTCCTGCGGATTCCGCAGAATCTTTTGGACGGTTCTCTGTCACCTCTTCCGTACCGGCCACTCTTGCACTTTTACGCACGAGTACTCCGCGACTCGCTTCTCTGAATGCATTTACAAAATTATCTGATCAGAAGACGCCGCAGAAATCTTGGGCTTTTTTGACGCTTTCCTCTTTGCCAAAAGCACAATCAACTCTGCAACGTCTTATAACAGCGCTCATCTCGCAGGAAAGTACTCATGCCGCATTTTCTATAACACCGGACATCATAAGTATTGATCTGATTGGCACGCAGACGCCCCCCGGCCAAGGATTGTCTCCGGTCATCCGCAGTACGTTTGATGCAGAACAATGCGTTGTCCGTGCTGCACATTTTTCACAGCAATGGAACACTATGATCAACAATGTTGATATAGACACACAGATACGTGTGCAAGGAAGATTGGAACATGTCCTTCAGGAAATCGTGGGAGAAGAAGTCAGCTTGACCTACGATCTTCTTCCGTTGCTGAGCGGACCCACAAGCATCCACAAAGGTCTTAGCGCATCGGGAACACTTATCCTGGCAGTGGAAGGCATAGGACCAAACATCAGTACGCTGCGCAGCGTCATAACACAATTGGAAGAAGGTTTTCGCGCAACCGTTCCAAGTACCAAAATCACGGAACGTAATCTGGATAATCGCTTTGTCTCACGCGATATTCGCATCACAGAAGAGGAAACGACTCTGCGGGAAGATCATAGAGATCAATGGTCTGTGCGCGGACTGCATGCATCAGATGGTCGAATGCTTATGAGCGCGCAGCGCGGTGCAAGTTTTATTCTGGCAAACGATGAATCAGCACTCCTTCAACTATTGCACAATGACGCGTCAATCACCCCGCCAACAGGACCCACGCTCTCCTCAACCGTGCGTCTTGCCGACGGATGGTGTAATGCATCGTTGATACCGGAATTTCTTCCTCTGATGAAAGAGAATGTTCAAAAGATTCTCTGGTCAGTGGAACAACGCGGACCAGTGACGACGCTAATGGTGCAAGGAGTTAGGAAATAGAGAGTGAGGAAGATAAGAATGAGGAAATGGCAATATTTTGAGAAATATTGCATTTTTCGAACTTTCCAACTTCCTATCTCCTAACTTCCTCACCTTCTACTAGCGTCCTCTTCGCAAACCCGTTACTCTCCTCACTCGAAGCCTTTCCTCACCCTCCCGTGACATTCTCCTTCTTGAAACCGGCAAAATTCTTCCTCACTTTTTCGACGCTGCTCGTGGCCGGAAGCATCGTGCTTGCCATCGTTCCCGGACCCAAAATGAGCATCGATTTTACGGGAGGAACGCTGATGGAAATCCGGATTCCAAGCGCATCAACCAAAGAAGATCTTGTCGCCGCTCTGAGCAATTACACATTCGAAGGAGGCGAATCTCTGGGGAATGTGAGTATTTCTTCCACGAAAGCAGAAACCATGCTCCTCCGGTTGCGCGATCTGACCAATGAGGAACATCTGGCCCTCATCAGCTACCTGAATACCGCAATTGGCGATACAGAGGAGTTGCAATTCACTACTATTGGCCCCACTATCGGCGCAACGCTCAAGCGTCGTTCCATGTGGGCGCTCTCCATTGCAAGCATAGCCATCGTTCTCTACCTTGCTTTTGCTTTTCGCAAAGTGCCGCGCCGCATGAGCCCGTGGAAGTTCGGCATCATCGCTGTTATCACATTGCTGCATGATGTGCTCATTACCTTTGGTGTATTCATTATCCTCAGCCAGATAACGGCATTCGAATTCGATACGCTCTTTGTGACCGCACTACTTACCATCATGGGATACTCCGTGAACGACACAATCGTTATTTTCGACCGCATTCGAGATAACCTCTTCAATCAGGAACGCGGCGAATCTCTGGAAGACCTAGCTGAACGCAGCCTACGGGAAAGCTTTGTACGATCCTTCAACACCAGTTTCTCTACACTCATTATGCTCTTTGCGCTCTATGCTTTGGGATCGCAAAGCATTCGCTGGTTTGTGCTCACACTGATTGTCGGCACAGTGATCGGCACCTATTCTTCGATTTTCCTCGCCACACCACTCCTGGTGTACTGGAGAAAGAAGGGAAATGCCTGAAGAACAATCAGTGCAAAGAGGTGCACTGCAAAGCGGAACGACCATTAGCCCATTCTCCGTTGTTTCATTACTCATTCTTCCCTCTTCTCTGTATTCTCCCTTCACTATGTCTGATACCAAGAAACCTCTGAAGCGCGACAAAGCCAATCGCGTCGTTTGCACGGTAATGTACACTAAGGAGCAAATCGATCCTGTTGAGGAACAGGCACTGCAGAAACTGGGTAAGAATGTGAAAATTGAAGGATTTCGTCCCGGGAAAGCGCCGCTGGAAATGCTGCGCAAACAAGTAAATCCGGATGAACTTCTGGAAGAAACCATTCACATGCTCCTGCCGGAAACCATTCGATCTCTGGTGCAGGAAAATGAGATTCAGCCGATCATCCCACCAAAGATCGAAGCAAAAAATCGTGAGCCTCTGACTCTGGTGATTACCTTTACCGAACGTCCAACGGTTGCCGTAAAAGAAGCGGCAAAGATACGCGTGGAAAAGAAGGAATCCAAAGTAGATGATAAAGATGTCAATAAAACGATCGGTCACGTTCTCAGTCAATATCAGACGACAAAGAGTGTGGAACGGGCCGCCAAGGACGGCGACCGTATCACCATGGACTTTTGGGGAGAAGATTCTCAGGGCACAGAAGTGAAGGGTACGCGCACAAAGGAGCATCAGATAGTCATAGGAAGTGCCGTGCTCATTCCCGGTTTTGAGGAAGAGCTCAAAGGACTCAAAAGCGGCGAGGAAAAGACGTTCACCATCACCTTTCCGCAGGAATACCACGCTAAGGAATTACAGGGGAAGCCGGTAACGTTCCATGTGACGGTGACGAAGGTGGAAGAAGTGGAAGTTCCCGCGCTCACGGATGCCTTTGCCAAAGAACACTTCCAAGCAGAATCCGCTACAGCATTCAGAGAGAAAGTGCGCGACTCTATGGTGACGCAGGAAGAGCGCGTAGAACAACAGCGCAGAGAGAATGAGCTCTTCGACAAAATCCGCAGTGCCACTGTAGTGGAGATTGCAGAAGAATTGGTGAACGAAGAAGAGCGTGACATCCTGGAACAATTTTCACGACAGCTTTCGCAACATAATGTCACTATGGAAGACTGGCTGAAGCGATCACAGAAAAAAGCGGAAGATTTCCAAAAAGAAATCCATCAGCAGGCAAAAGAAAAGCTCACGCTCCGGCTGGGCATTCAGCATTTGGTGGAAGAACGCGACATCATCATAACTGATGAGGAACTCGATACCGTAGTTGAGGAATTATTGACCACGCTTTCTGCCGAAGAGCGGGCTAAAGCTGAGCCAATGTACCGCAAAGGTAATCAGGGCTGGATGCAGCTACAGTGGCAAAAACGGGTAGAAAAGCTCATAGAAGAAATGTTGAAGTAGCATTCGTATTGGCAACAATGGTGCTATCTAGAAAGTGTTAAAAGGGCGAGAAGCAGGATCCAACGCACGAGTGAGAATAGACAGCGTATTCATCACCTCTTCCAAAAGAGAATCCACTGTCTGAAAATCGACGGCAGCGAGCATCGGTAAACATTTGGCAATTGTTATATGCTTTTGCATTTCCATTCCACAACCATAGGCTGTCTGCAGATAATGAGCATAGTAATGTTTATTGGTACGGTGCCGTCCTTTTGCAATATACGACGGTATGGAAACTGCGGTGCTTTTGATTTGCTCTGCAAGACCATAATGATCTTCGGTTGGAAAATCCTGCGTCAACTCATAGACAGCCGCAACAAGTTCAATGGAACGCTGCCAGACAACAAGGTCCTGATAGGAATGATGAGTGCAGGACATAAGACTCTATGGGAAACGGCAGATACTCATCGTACTGCTCCAATATGACCACCATCAGCCCCTCACAAAATCTTTGCCAATGCGTATGGAGCTTTTGCTCTGAGAGATGCGGAAAAATCCGTTCTCTTACCCTAAAGAACCTTAGGGGGAACGTCTTACGACACTATTTCTTCCACCATATGTTGATTTTTCGCTCAGGATTCGCGTTTTTCTGCATGTGACATGTGGCACGGTGCACCATAACTTCTCCCTCTCGATTAATAATTCCAATGATGTCTCCTTTGGTAGAACTGTTCGGTTTGCAACACTTGGCAAACCGGATCGGCATAGGCACCCCACCTTCCACTTCCACCACAGCATCTTTGCGTTGTTGACGGGACACCGTGCGTCTGGGGTGTGTCTTAATAATTGCGTACCCACGTAACGCTGCAATATGCGGAAAAAGAGAAGTGGCACTCTGCGACTTCTGGCCGACTTTCATCAACAGATCTTCACGACGGGCAAAGGAAAGCACTCCATCATCATAGACTTTCAGAAGCGTAAGATCTGTATCCAAAGGAGGTATGGAGCGTTTGGCGAGTTCCTGATTGAGCATTTCGCGTCCTTTGGCAACAAACTCATTACGCCGCTGTGCATACAGATGCCGCTTGAGCTTGGAACGAGATGACGACATCTTCAGCATCTGCATCCACTGTGGGGACGGTTTGGGCGTGCGGTATTTGAGCACTTCGATAACATCGCCATTTTCCAGTTCATGATCAAGCGCAACAATAGCGCCATTTACTTTGGCGGAACGGAAGGAAAGCCCAAGGTCTGTATGCACTTGAAAAGCAAAGTCCAGCGGGGTTGCCCCCTCGGGGAGTTCAACAATATCTCCTCTGGGAGTCAGAACAAAGATGTGATCAACAAGTGTTGCTTCACCGGATTCTTTCTGGACAGATTCCTGCATGGAAAGCATTTTCTTGAGCTGTGTCTGCTCCATAGCACGTTGTGTGGCACCAAATTCTTTGTAGCTCCAATGGGCGGCAATACCGTATTGCGCTTCGCGATGCATTTTGTGCGTGCGCACCTGTGCTTCTACAGCCGTATCCTCAGGAACATCGGGGAGCTGAACAAGCGTGGTATGAAGGCTTTGGTACCCATTGGGTTTTGGAAAAGCGATGTAATCCTTAAAACGGTTTGAGAGAGGACGGCCAACTTGGTGAATCAGACCAAGAGAACTGTAACAATCTTCGGGAGAATCGGTGATGATACGAACAGCAAAGAGGTCATAGACATCCCGAATCGATGAGAGCCCTTTAAACGTCATTTTCCGGAAAATGCTGTAGGGCTCTTTTTCACGATGCTCGATGCGCACCCCAATATTGTGCGTCATAAGATATTGCCTAAGATGTGCTGCGGCCTCTTTGAGAAAATCTCCCGTTTGTTCGTGCACAAGCTGAAGCTGCTCGGTAATACGCTCCGCATCGGAAGAATAACAGATTGGAAAAGCGCACCGCTCGAGCTCATGCTTTAGGGAGTAAATACCCAATCGTGCAGCAACAGGTGCATACAAGCGCAGAGCATCACCCGCAAGCATACGAGCTTCGGAAGAAGACATCGTCTCCGTATGATTGAGAATGTACGCATGATCGCAGAGGGAAATAAGAATTGTGCGGACATCCTCTGATACGCTCAGCATCATCAGGCGCAGGTCATCAATGGAATTGCGCTTCTGTTCCAATGTGATACTGGAGAGCAGATGTACACCACTCACAAGAGAACGTACCGTTGCCCCAAATTCCTCTTCAAGCCCCACAAGCGTTACACCGTTCTTGAAGACAACATGGTGAAGTATGCTTGCAATCACCGCATCTTCATCCGGTTCAAAAGGCATCAGGTATTCAAGAACACCAAGAGCATGCTCAAAAATAGTCATACCAGTGCGATGAATCTCATCTCCATATACTTCCTGTGCATAAGCAAGGGCGTGTTGCACACGATCGTTCTTCAGGAACACATTCGCCGAGTTACTACGGGAGAGAATCCGTGCGATATTAGTGGTTTTTGCTGCCATCACACTTAGGAAAGCAAAAGGAAACGTAGTGTAATGCAATACCTGTTTTCTTCCCAGCATTTATCGCTCCAATTGCAAGGTCACTGGCCCGTCATTGATAAGCGACACCTGCATGTACGCTCCAAACACCCCTGTTGCCACATGACGAACACCCTGCGTCTGGAGCTGCTCGACAAAGTACGTATACAGATCCTGCGCCGCCTGTGGTTCCATTGCCTGCGTATAATCCGGACGATTTCCTTTGTCGAATTTTCCGGCAAGTGTGAACTGCGAAACAACAAGAATGTCTCCGTCAACATCAAGAAGTGATCGGTCATTCATTTTTCCATCCTCTCCCGGAAAGAGACGCAATTTCACTACCTTCTCTGCAAGCTGCTGTGCTTGCTCTTGGCAATCACCCCCCAGAACACCAAGAAAAAGGAGATATCCCTGATCAATTTCACCGACGATCTTCTGATCAACGCGTACACAAGCCTGTGACACTTTTTGGAGGAGAAGGCGCATGGCGGAAGCATAGCAGTTAGCGATAAAGAATTCGCCTATCTTGATTGCCACAGATGTATATCTGTAATAGAATTATTGGTGCTGTTGGATAAGAACAACAAATCGCTCTTTCTGAAAGGAGGACTCAATGTCCCCATTCCACATGTCTTGCTACATTATGGGAAGCCTTTCCTGTCTCAGTGGATGCCTCGTGCTTTGTCACGCGTTCTACACCTTCGGATGGTGCAACGCATTGGGTAGAAACCACGAAACAGAGAGTATTCTCAGACGGAGGGGCACAATTCGCAACGTATGGTTGGGGGTATTTTGCCTCATCGTGGGATGTCTCCTAACCTTACCCGCCGCGTTGAACTACACACCGTGGTGACGTTCAGCAGCACTGATGGGCAGGCGGGAAACTCTCCCCCTGCCCATCTCGCTTTATAAAAATTAAGGAGATTTTCCAATTAATACCCTGTTTTCTTGACACTATTAAAATTCTCACTAACCTGTATCCGACCGAAGACCGAGGGCACAAGGCCGCAGGCCTCACGTAAGCCCCTCCGAGGCATACAGCAGCGGTCGCCTGGCTTAGGCTCGACGGTTCGTGCCGTGTGCCTCGCTGGTCTCCCGGTCATCATTTTCTCCGGGAGATTTTTGTATCCGGAGGAAAGGTGCCTATCACAGGTATCCACTACCCTTTTTCCTTTCCATTTTCCCCCATGGCACTTTCCCGCCAGCAGAAAGAAACGCAGGTTCAGGAGCTTACAGAAAAGCTTCAGAAAGCGCAGTCCGTGCTCTTTGCTCACTATATCGGCATGACCGTTACCGAGGTGAGTGAATTGCGCCGCAACCTGAAGGAACACAATGCAGAAATGCAAGTCGCCAAGAAGACACTCCTGAAACTTGCCGCTAAAGAAGCCGGTACGCCTGCCTTTGATCCAGAGGCATTCGACGGTCCTATTTCCCTCATCTTCAGCTTTGCTGATCCTCTTTCCGGCGGACAAGTGGCCTTTAAATTCAGCAAAGACCACAAACAGGTTGAAATTCTGGGCGGTATGTACGATGGTAAGATTCTCGATCGGGACACAGCGATGGAATTGGCCCAGATGCCCAGCCGTGATGTGCTTCTGGCGATGTTCGTTTCGATGATCCGCTCGCCGCTCTATTCCTTCGCCAACATCTGCAACTCCCCATTAACCGGATTTGCCCGTGCTCTGAATGAAATGGCAAAAAAAGGTGGATTTGCGGATGCACCTGAAGCAGCTCCAGCTCCTGAGCAGAAAGAAGCAGCCAATGGAGAGCCTGAAACCGCCGAGCAGGCGGCGGCAGAGGAATCTCCCCCACAGGAAGAAACACCAGCCACTGCCGATACTCCTCCGGAAACTGAGGAGCCAAAGCAGACTCCCGAAGCAGCGTAATTTTTCATTCCCTATTTTTCCTCCCCCCTATCCCCATGTCCGACGACACAGCAACCAAGGACACAGTCTCCCTCTCTAAAGAAGAGAAAGCCGTCATTGACGCTCTTGAGAAGCTCAATGTTGTGCAACTCAACAATGTCGTAAAATTCATGGAACAGGAATACGGCATTTCTGCGGCAGCTCCCGTAGCAGTAGCGGCAGCCCCTGCAGGCGGTAGTGCAGATAGCGCCGCCGAAGAGAAGAGTAGCTACGATATAGAGCTCACCGAATCCGGTAGTCAGAAAATTGCCGTCATTAAAGTAGTCCGCGAAATCACCGGTCTGGCACTCGGCGAAGCGAAAGCCGCCGTAGACGGAGCTCCTAAAGTGATTAAGGAAGGTGTTCCCAAAGCAGAAGCTGAAGAAATAAAGAAGAAGCTCGAGACCGCCGGTGCCAAGGTTTCACTCAAATAAGAGACGAACTCCTTCAATAATGCACAGGATCCTGCTGGATAATCACCCGGCAGGTTCTTGCATATGCACAGAAGGCAAGCACTGGTCTTTACCCCAAAGTGCACCCTATACTCTACTCATGCCACTCCCCTTTCTGCATAGCAAATCGTTCTGGATTTCTTTCTGGAGTACCACCCTTGTTCTGGGAATCTTTTTTACATGGGAATTGGGATATTGTGCTGCATGGATCTGGAGTCCGCCGCGTCCGTTGCCAACACAAGGGGAAATGCTCTTCACTGCACTACTCATTCTGCTCTTTGCCCTGAATATGGGGCTTTTTGCGTGGCGCAGAAAACAGGGAACCTGCCCTGTAGGAACCCGCCGTGCAAGCGCGATCGCCGGCGCTCTTGGTGCTGTGACACTGCTCTGCCCGGCTTGTTTACTACTGCCATTCACCATATTTGGCACAAGTCTGAGTCTGCTTACACTGGCACCGCACATACCACTTTTGCGCATAATCTCCTTCGTACTACTCATAGCGAGTACTCTGATGCTCTGGCCAAAAAGACGAATGACCTAATGCATGTAATACAGAATATTTAAACAGCACAAAGAACTGAAAAAGACCGAGAAAGTGGTCTATTTTCTCCTCACATTTACAGAAAGAATCCGCTACACTGTGCGCAATGTCGTTCACAATCCGTAAGCTTGAGAGCAAGACCAAGCGTCGCTTTCCGTGGAAAGCGGTGATGGTGAATACGCTGGAATTCAGCCGGCCACTCATACATTGGTACGAAGACTGGAAGAAACGCCATGATGAGCAGAAGGAGAAACAGCATCGGATACACCTGCTCAAAAAGACTCTGCTAGTGCTCATTGCGATTTTCTGTGCACTCTTCATTCTGGCCGGTGTAGCAAAAGCCCTGCTCTCTGTTCGTATATTCTCACTCGCACAAATTGCATCGGTGACAGGTACAGCACCCGCAACGGATGAAAACGGTTTCACAAACTTGCTCCTTCTGGGACAGGGCGACGCGGATCACGACGGCAAGGATCTGGTGGATACTATTATCCTAGCAAGTCTGGACCCGAAAAAGACCCATGGTACGGTGTTGCTCTCCTTTCCGCGTGATCTCTACTTCCTGAGTACAGAGAAGATGGGAGATGGCAAACTCAATACATTCTACCGGGACTACAAAGGATATCTAAAACACAGTAAAGGCTTGAGTGATGAAGAAGCATCTGTTGAAGCAATCCGGGAATTTGGTGCGGAAATCGGCCGCACCATGGAAATGGAAATTCATGGAGTAATCAAGGTGGACTTCACGGCATTTAAAGAAGCAGTGGATGCTATTGGCGGAGTGGATATCACCGTGCCGTACGATATTGTGGATGAACAATACCCTGACGAAAACTATGGGTTCGATCCGTTCGTTATCGAGAAAGGAGATCAACATCTGAATGGAGCCACTGCGCTCAAGTACGCACGGAGCCGTCACACCACAAGCGATTTTGACCGCTCTGAGCGGCAACAACAGCTTATCCGCGCCATGGTTGCCAAGGCACGCGAAGAGAAATTACAGAAGAATCCCAATGTTATTATCAACTTTTTAACGATCTTTAAAGAAAACGTAGAAACAACTCTGGGCATCCGCGAGCTCATCGGACTGGCTGCCTTTGCGGATTCCATCGATATGGGGAAAATCATTACGATGCAGCTCAATGATCGCAATGCACTGTATGACGCTTTCATAGAACCAGGCGGATTCTTGTACGACCCACCTCGTGATTTGTTCGACGGTGCCTCAGTCATGCTCCCTGTTTCCATGCCGGAATTCCCCGTAACATGGAAACAAATCCGCGCTCTTAAGCGTTTGCTCATTGATACGCGATCGGTTTACCTGGCTCATCCCACCATTGCGGTGCTCAATGCGGGAGCAAAAAGCGGTGCTGCTCGCCGGCTGGCCACAGAACTCACTCGCTACGGCTTTGTCGTGGACACTGTGGCAAATGCGTCATTGCCCGAACAAACAAAAACGTTTGTTGCTGCTCAGAATGAAGATGCTGCGATTGTAAGTGACTTCTTCTCTTCCCTGCTTACCGTAGACAATCAATCAATGCCTACTTTGCCTGCGGAGGAGATGCGGACTGTAACCATTGTTCTTGGTACAGACTACGAGTACCGTCCTCTGCAGGATCTTATCTTCGCAAACGAATGACACCGCGTGAAATCATTGCAAAGGCGTGGGCTATCACGAAAAAAGAGCGTCAAGTACGCCGCTGGGGTTACGTTTCTGCAGCATTAGAAACACTGCTGAATTTAAAGCTCCTCATCTATCAGGTGTGGTTCCTGATTTCCTATCTAGAAGGAGACCCCATCGGGTTTTTTACGGTAGAAGCAACCATACTCGAGCACGTACCACTCTGGTTTTTCATCACCTTCATTGTCACGCTGATTCTGGCACTCATTATCGAGTGGCTTTTCCCGAACCTGGCCAAGGGCGCCATCATTGGTCTTGCTGCCAAAGCGTACAACAAAGAAGAGGTAAAAGGCGGATTGGTGCTCGCCATTTATAACTTCTTCCCTATTTTTGCCATTCATGAAGTGTTCTTGCTTGGGAGGATCGCAACAGTCATCACCATGATTTCTTTGCTTTTGCGTTACACCGGAGATATGGCCCCCATCGGCATTACGATACTTATCGTGTTCTATCTGGCTACGCTTGTCATGCAATTCTTTTTCATCTTTGCGGAGGAAGCCGTTGTAATCTACCGGGACGAGGATAATAACAAAATCGGTATCGGTAGAGCTCTTAAACACAGTTTTAAACTCGTCATCAGTTACTTAGGACATGTGGTGTTTCTGCTGCTCCTTTCTTTTGTCATCATTCTTCGCGTTTTCCTTAACTTAATCATGGTCATCCTGATACCGGGCATCGCGCTGGGTATCGGATTCCTGTTCACGCTATTCCTGCCACACATTGTGGCATGGAGCATTGGTGGCATTCTGGCAGTTATCCTCATCGGTATCGCGAGTTACTTCTTTGCATATCTCTCGGTCTTTAAGCAGACCATCTGGACACTCACGTATATGGAATTGAGCAAGCTCAAAGAGCTTGATGTAATCGAACTGACACCGGAACAAAAAGCGGAGGAATTGTGACAATGGGCAATTACTCAGAAAGAAATCTCTTGACGGGACTCTTGACTGTGCACGGTCGTACACCTATTATGGTGTACGCCCGTCCCCCAACTGTTTATGACGCTCACGCCACACCAACGCACTGTGCTCAATTACGTTCGCGAATTTCAGCATAAGCGCGGATACTCACCGTCTCTTTCTGACCTCGCACTCGCTTTCGGCGTACGTTCCAAGAATGCCGTCGCTAAAGTGGTGAATGCACTCGTCCGGGAAGGGCAACTGGAAAAAGATCCTAAAGGACGTATCAAAATTATTGATTCCCCCGATTCCGAAACAACACATTTAGAACCGCTGATGTTACCGCTCTTTGGACCTATTTCTGCGGGGTTTGCTACCGCTGCAGAGGAACATGCAGAGGAGATGGTGACGTTGGAGAGCTACATCGTGAAGAAGCCCGCTTCAACATTCTTACTGCGTGTGCGTGGCGACAGCATGATCAACGCAGGTATCTTTGAAGGTGATTTAGTGGTAGTCGAACGCGACGTAGAGCCAAAAGCTGGCGAGATTGTGGTAGGCGTTCTGGATGGCGAATTCACTCTCAAACGCCTGAAGCGCGATAAGGGTAAGTACTATCTACAGGCAGAGAATCCTGAATACCCCGATATGTACGCTCTGGAAGAATTACAAGTGGCAGGTATTGTTCGCGGCGTGGTGCGCCGGTATTAATGAAGTTCCACCAGCTTACCTGCCGGCAGGCAGACGCACGGTATCTTCCTCATCCTAGCGCCTCATAGAGAAAAATCTGCGTAGCCTCGCATACACGAGGCGAAGGCGAATGAAGTATCTTCTTCAACGAACAATAGGAATTGCTCAGAAAAAGAAAGGTCGATACTCTACGAGCACATGTCAGTCACTGCACATTTTACAGAACAATTTTTGCTTAAAAAATCATATCCATGGCTGAATTTCCGATGGTTACTGATTGGTGCATATGCACCAGATGGTTGGGGCATGAGCAAAGTTCTGATGACTCTTACCGGCAACCGTGATATTCATCGCATGATACTCTTCGGTTGGTCACATTCACTCATGGGCATGTTGGTGATTGCAACTCCTGTATTTCTGTATAACAAACGAGCCAGCATCTCTTTTCTCGTCAGTGGATGGTTACATGTACTCACGGATACATTGGATAGCATCGGAACAAAACTCTTTTTCCCTTTCAGCAATAAGCTGATTTCACTGAACATCTGGCCATGGACAGATGTTCACTTATTGCACGACCTTTATAGATACTACATTCACCCCATTGCCTTGGGTTGCGAGCTCTTCTTTTTGGCTGCAGCTATTTGGGTTCTACATACAGAAGCAAAAGGAGGCACTCTCCTGAAAGGATGGGGAAATATGTGGAAAAATGATAAGAACAATAGGACATCTCCATCCAAAAAAACTACAAATCATTTGCAGGGAGTAATTGAGGCGCCCACGTAATTCCTTCAATGAAGGAATGTGTTTTTTCTCCAACAACCAAATAGCCGTGGTGGTTGTTGCCTGATGCATCGTAAACGAAATCACCGTAGCCTTCGTTAAAATGAAACAATGCCAAAGTGTATTGATTGCTCTCAAGAAGATCTGGAGGTACAAAATCTTTTTTGTATACCGCTCTATTAGAAAAACGTACCTCATCAATATGTCCATGGAACACCAAGAGAGGTTTCCTCCAAGGTATATTCTTCATAACCGCACCAACAAAAAATGGTTGGTAGGAATGCCATATATTAGGGTGTACATACGTTTCTTTTTGTAAGATACCATCCACATACAAACGAACAGAATCATCGTCGTACACACCTGCAAGGTGAACCGTAACCCCATTATCAGCTGGTTGTAATGACCGTACACCTGCCAAACCATCATTGTTGCGTAGACCAAAAAACCAGTATCCTTTTTCATCAATACCCAAACCAAGCCCTAATTCACTACCCTGCAATGCACTAACAACAAAAGTGGGGGCTACATCTTCTGGCTGCACCGTCGCTTCTACGGTAAAAGACATTGGTAATCTGTACTTAAGGGATTTTACAGCCATCGTAGATGGACCAGCATTGGAGCTGAAATATAGAGAATAGGATTGTGTGTCATTTTGAGAAGAGAAAGGAATTTGCTGACTGGCTTCCTCTATATAGCGCGAACAGTAGTAGTGATTTATGAAATCCTCATAAGAAATATTTTCTCCTATAACAGTGTGTTCCCGCTCCAGAAGATCCTGGCTCAGATCTGCATATTCGAGCATTCCCGTAGAGGCATGATACGTATATTTCTGCAAATCCTTCACAACTGCAATCTGCATTTCGTCGTATGGTTGCACAAGCACATGACACATTTCATAGGAAGATGGTGGTGGTGCTCCCGAATGATGCAAATCATAGACAAAAGAGTTTTGATAGTTGGTTCCATTAAGGAGTTCAAATATGGTAGGAATAATGTCTGTTTGACTGTGATTTGGCGTCATCGTCACGGCACCAATCTGAAACTCTTCACGACGACTGCGAGGCGGAATATACACGAAAGGCATCAGAAAATTCTCTGTATATGCACCACGCTCATTCGCTATGTTCCCACCATTAATCCCAATGGGCCAAGAATGATCCGAAAGAATGAGAAGATGTGTATTCTCCGGAGCATATTTGTTGAACGCCTCATAGAATTTTGCCATGCAATGATCCTGAATGAGTGCACCATTGAGATACTGCTCAGTAAAATTCTGCGGCGGATTGAATGCACGTATATCATCGTAACCACTATACGAAGTAAATGGTGCATGGTTCATGATGAACTCAAAATACACAAAGAGACCTTGAGGATCTGCATACTGGTTATGAAGATACTCGAATGACCGCTCAACGAATGTACAATCGTCGTAGCCCATTCCTACAATAGGATCATCGGCATGCATCATGTCACCAACTTGCACATCCTCCATACCAATAGAAGAAACGAATGAGGCAATATTCTGGAATTCCGGATTGTTCGATGCACGCAGAAACACCGTGGAATAACCGGAAGATTGCAGAATTTCTGGCAAACACGGTGTAGGAATCTCTTCTGGTCGGTAATGGAATGGCTTACTGAGATTCCCCGCAATACCGCAGAGGATGCTCGCCTGCCCCCGATGGGATTGCATGGAATTTCCCCAAAAATATGGGAAGAAGACGCCATCTTTGGCAATAGTTCGCAGTTCCGGCATGTAGTCCCCTGTATAGAATTCACCATTCACAACGGCTCTGCCAGAAAGTGCGAGACTATTACCCGATTCCATTTGCACAATGAATACATTCTCACGTGAATCCGTTATGAATTTTGAATTGTCGGTGAAGTAGGTAGGAATAGCATCGCGATTTGTATGTAAATCACCACGCATGTTGTACATAACAAAACTATGCGCTGTGGGTATATGAAACAAAATCATAAACAATAGAAAACATAGGAGCGTGCTGGCGCAATACAAGCACAATCGTTTCGAGCCACATTCACAGATTGTGTGATACATCCTCCTCCATAATCCCAAACAAAAAATATACACGCCCAACAAAAAAATACCGAGACCTACCGCATACCACGTACCTACATATGCTAGTGCAGTCGGTACTGCTTCCCGATAAGAATCCATGAAAAAGTACCAGTTGAATTTTGTACCTACCTTCAAGTAGTAGAGGACGAATACCACCAAGAGCATGTAGTACGCAGCAGCTATATTGAACAGAGCAAGACGACAAGTGGAGTATCGACACAGTAAAAACATTGCTACAACAACCCCACAGAACACCGAGCCAAAGGACACGAGAACAACAATGAGATCAGCAAAACGCAACTCTTTAAATTGCATGATAAGAAAAAGAGTTGGGGCAACGACAAAAATACCACCGAGTAAGCAGTACTCCACAAGGAACCGTCTGGTTTTTTCGTTTGGAACTAGCACATACACAATATAGCGAGAAGTTCTGCAGCAAAAAACCTAAAGTCGATTTCTGGAAGAGAGGAATTTGAAAACACTACAAAGTCTTCAGTCTCTCCTCTATCTTCTTAAGCTTTGATTGAGCACTCTCCAGCTTCTCTCGTTCGAGCTGCACAATTTCTTCTGGTGCGTTCTCGACGAACTTTTTATTGTTGAGCTTGGCTTGGATA
>JBAYNS010000008.1:0-22241 GCA_041678625.1 Candidatus Peribacteraceae bacterium | reverse complement strand
CTTCTCGGAAATTATTCCAAAGTCGATTGGTGCACACTACGCACCAACAATAAGCCGCCTGAGCGCACCGATGATCGGATTGCTCTCCTTCATCCTTTCTCCTGTTGTGTACCCGCTGGAGAAGCTTGCAAATCTCTTTCGTGTCGGTGGACGTATTATCGGATCAGAAGCGCAAATACGGGCGCTTGCAAGCATCGGCCGCCGTGCCGGACATATCGAATCCGATGAAGGGCAGCTGGTACACAGGGCGTTTCTCCTCAACGATAAGAATGCAGAGAGTATCATGACGCCCTTAAAAGATATTGTGAGCGTCCTGAGTACAGAAACAATCCGGGAAGCGGCAGATGAAGTCTTCCGTTCCACACATTCACGGTATCCGATTTTTGGCACATCTATTCACGAAGTAGTGGGATTCGCATTATCCAAAGACATCCTGGAAGCATTGATCGAAGGGCGCGATAAGGAATTGGTCACAGCGATCAAACGCGATGCCCTTGTGGTTCCGGCACACGTCCGCTGTGATCGTTTACTGATGTTATTCCGTGATAAGAACATTCATCTTGCTGTTGTGCAGCACAAAGCAAAAACCATCGGTCTGGTAACGCTGGAGGACGTTCTGGAAGAATTGGTTGGGGAAATTGAAGATGAGTACGATGTGGAGGGGTGATTTACAAGTGAAGCTGAAGGATAAGAATAAGAAAACGGGAAGCGGGAAACGTCTGGCTCTTCGACTCGTCCGTCTCCATTGGCGTGCCACGCGGAGCCCCGCGTCCGCGGGGCGAAGTGTGGTGGGCCAGGGTGGCTGTTTTCTGAATTAGCTACAGCTTACCAATTGCCTCGAAACGGCATTACTTTTTCAAACCTAAGCACATTAATAGAGACCGAAGAAGAGCACTTGTTCAGAACAGGGTTTTTAGAACCTTCACTAGCTCCATTGCAAAATTTCTCTGGACAGTTCTTGCATAGAGTATATACATAATGTATGTAAATACATACATGAAAGCTGTTGTATCTGATTTTGACGGGATTTTGATCGAGAGTGAGGCTGCAAAAGCCATCGGCTGGTATGCTGCTGTAAAACGGTTAAAAGGGGATCTTACTGATGAGGACGTGGAGAACATCATAGCCCTCAACGATAGGGGGCAAAATATGGTGAACGTTATTATCGAGGAACTAAAAAGCGAGCAGAACTCCGTCCTACCTAAGGAAGTGGAGTCTATGCATAGACTTTATCGGAGGGAGGAAGGGGAAGACAAAATGTCGAAGCTGGGCATTGAGGGGATAAAAAGCGAACTCAAAGGAAAATCTGACATGGATCTTGCGCTATGGTGTGCTGGTGGAACAACCGAGGACTTCAGGGATAATATATGGAATGTTTTTCTAGCAGAAGCTGAAGGGTTCAGAGATTTAACACAAAAACAACGGGAAGAAAAACTTAGAGAATTGCTTGGATACCGTACAGACCTGAAGGCCCCCTTCATGATACTCGGAGCTAAACCAATTGAAGGGAACCAGAGATTCTTTGGGAGACTATTTGACGTACTCGGAACAGATAAGGTGGCACTTGTTAATCAATCCACAAGCGAAAGTATTAAGAATCTGTTCGATATAGGATCACATTGGAGTACTGAGCCGAGGATACCAACGGCTTTTGGAGAATACAATCCGAGAAAAGAAGACCCTTGCTATGGATTTCCCCGGACATTTAATGTGGGGGATAAAAAACTAAATGACAAAACAGATGCATACAAAAAAGCATGTGAGGTCATGGGCATGGAGCCATCAGAGACCATGACATTCGAGGATACGACCAGTGGTATTGAGGCAGCAATAAGAGCAAACGTGAGCATTATTATAGGATTTAATTTGGCAGAAAGCACGCAAAACTTATCCAATGCACATTACGTAGTCGGTAATACCTTAGAAAAAATCAGTAGTATTACCACTGGTTTGAATGATAAAACACCTGAACAAGTGAGGAGAGAATTGGATGTTCTAGCAGGGGAGAGTGTAATAGGAAAAAATTAATTAAGTTTGCATACATCACCTAACATGGCACATGCGATTCGTTACAGTTCCACATTTTTAATGCAGTAAAGGATTGGAGTATTGATGTCTCTGTAGCTGGACCCTTCACTATGTTCAGGGCAATCTTGAACAGGGTGGCGTGCCACGCGGAGCCCCGCATTCGCTGCGCGAAGGATGGTGGGCCAGGGTGGATCCTTCACTACGTTCAGGACAAGCTTGAATCCTTCACATGTGTTCAGGATAAACTTTCACGGCTTGCCCCCGCTTTAGCGGGACGAGTCGAATGGTGGGCCAGGGTGGACTTGAACCACCGACCGCCGGTTTATAAGTCCGGTGCTCTAACCAACTGAGCTACTGGCCCGTATTGAATGAGAATGATCAGGTGCTCCCCGCCCGAACGTACCGTTCGGTACGGGCGGGTAACCAACTGACCTGCCTGCCGGCAGGCAGGGCTACTGGCCCGTGGATACTATAAAAGCACCGGTGCTGCTGTGCCAGTAAAACTGCGGAGCGGGGGTTCTTTTATTTCTCCGCCTTCACCACCACGGTGAGCGGTTGCTGTGTATCGGCAATCTTGAGTGCAACTTCAAAGGTGCCGGTTGTCTTGATGTGCTCGGGAACCAAAATCATGTCAGCAGAAACCTCAATACCATGTGCTTTCTTGAGTTCTTCGGCGATGTGCTTTTCGGTAATGGCGGCATAGAGCTTGCCAGTCTTGGTTACTTTGCGCTCAAAGGTGATCGTTTTGCCTCCCAGTGCTTCCACGGCACCGGCCTGGAGTTTCTTTTCCAATTCCTTCTGCTCTGCACGGCGCTTGATCTGCTCAGCGTAGCGGCGGCGGACCGTTGGCGTGGCAACGAGCGCTTTCTGCTGCGGGAGCAGGCAGTTCAACGCAAAACCGTCTCCTACAATGAGAAGATCGTTTTTTAGGCCAACGTTCGGGACATCTTGGAGAAGAAGAATTTCCATACTGTATCAGGGATTGCTCAAAGGCCGCGGCAGTTTAAAGAAAGAAAAGAGGGAAGTCAAGCCTCGTTAACTAATCGAAATACGGATAGCCTCAGGAACCTCTAAAGAGCCACGGAATAAAGGAGAACCAGCTCTTCCCCGGTTTGAAGACGCGTTCCTGCTTCAGGAACCAGTTTCTGAGCGTCAGAAAGCGATCGGAATGCAGAGAGAGATTTCCAATGACAACACCCTGAAGGTTGCGCGTATAGGCAAAGGTGTACTGCGGTGCATACAGGAATACGGCTGGCACATCCTGCCGGATAATGTCGCGCAGTTCATTGAGCGCCGTGTCGCGCTCCTCTTCATCACTCGTCTGGCGGATCACTTCCAGCAGCGTATCTGCTTTGAGCGAGGAGTATTGGGAGAGATTGTACGCATCCAGACGCAGATCATTGCGTTCACCGGTGAGCTTTTGAACGCCGGAACTGTGCCAGTAGGGATAACTATCCAGATTATCCAACAAGGATTGTCCAAACAGAAGGATGTCGTATTCGCGTGCAAGGAGTTTCTTTTCGAAATCCTCACGCGTTGCAGGCACTTCTATACCCACATGGACTCCCAATTGCGCCCACTGATCGCGGATCACCTCCGCAATGTGCCGGTACTGCGATGGTGCATCGCTCGTAAGGAGAACCAGTGAAAGTTTTTCGCCGTTGTTATTCACACGAATATCTTGCGGGTCTGTGGAAAGACGCCGACGCAACATACCGTTTTCGATGTAGAGATCTTCCACAGTGAGTTTGTTTTCGGAGTCTACGGCATCCCGCGATTGGATGAAGAGATCGACCAGCTGCTGTTCTTCTGCTGCTTTGCGGTAGAGTGCCGGCTTATTTGTTCTCCAGACGTACGCAGAATCCAGTATGGAACCGTTGGGATTCTGGAGTTGAATCATATTCAGCCCCAGAAGCAGGCTCCCTGTACCGCCATGCGTGGGAAGATTGACGATCCATGCCCCTGTGGCAGTGGGATGCTGCACAACGGGCAAGCCGTTCACCGTGGCACCGCTCGCCACCTGCAGCATGCTTCCTGTAATAGTGAGTACCGCTCCCGTATCCAAAAGGACAATCGGATCGATGGAGAGAGATCCCACCGTATTCGCTTCCCGTATTTCCAGCAGTCTTTGCAGGCGAACTTTCTCTGGAAGATGCCAATTCGATTCAAAGAAGGCGCCGCGTGCTGCATTGGGATCAAACTGGTACCGCCAGTCTGCAAGGTCAATTTCCATAAGTGGTGTATCCACAATGAGCGATTCGCCAATACCTTCCACCAGAGCTTGCTTATTTGTTCCCAATTGCAGGCCCAAACGCAGTTTCTGATCCTGAAGAATGGGGCGATCCAGGTTGAAGAAGAGTGCAACGTACTGCGGGAGCGTGTAATCCACTGTCTGGAACATGCGCGGAATAATGGGTTTGCCATCATCATTGCGCGGCACCAGCCGCACACCGTTCAGATTTCGGATATCCGAAAGGAGCGTGGAGTAATCCGGGAAGACGCGGAAAATGACGCGACTGAGGTTGTACGGCGTGTCCGTTGATTGATCCAAGCGTTCCAGAGTGATTTCTGTGCTCAATTCTGTCTGTATCAGACTGCGGAAAGCGTAGGGTCCGGTACCGATGGGGTGGAATCCAAAGTCGAGTGCCTGATCAATTTTGGCAACGGGAATTCCTTCAAAAGACCGCTTGGGCAGAATTCCAAGCGTCAGGTTGCTGGTAAAGAAACTATACGGTTCTTCCAGACGGAACCGCACTGTGCGTTCGTTGATTTGCTCGATATCAATACCAAGGAAGTTCTGGCGGAGCAGGGTATTGGGGAATTGAGGATCCTGGATTGTCTGAAACGTAAAGAGGACATCCTCCGGCGTAAGATAATGAGGATCTTCCGGAGTCGAATCGTGCCAGGCAATTCCCTCCTTGAGGGTAAGGGTATAAATGCGATTATCCGGGCTGACTTCGAGCGTTGCCAAATCTTCTTCAATCTTCTGTGTTTCGGGGTTGTATTTCAGGAGCCCGGAAAACACCAGAGACACGATATCCCGATTCACATCATTCGTAACGGTAAACCACGGAATGAGCTGCTGAATTTCACCGACGGATCCTTCTATATATGTTCCTCCAGGAGCAGGGCGCAGAATGGTGTTTGCAGCAATAAAACGTTGCGTCAGGATGAGCGCGCTTATAAGGAATGCGACGATGCAAACCAAGAGAACGATACGTTCCCAGCGTGGTGCCTTGAAAACGGGACGGGAGAATGAGTGCACGGGAAGAATGCGAAGACATGCGGAACGTGTTGACCATCACCGTGTTACCTTTTTACACGTACCACTGTACAACAGGAATGAGGAAGAAGATGACACTCAGCCAGATGGCTGCCTGGTAAATGAGCCGTTCTGCTCCGCGGCGTTGTACATACGTTGCACCGGTGCCTCCAAAAGTACTGGAGAGGCCGGATGCTCTGTGCTGCAGGAGGATACACAGCATGAGGAGTATGCTGACAATGACAATAACAATATTAATGAGTTGGTCCATACGCACAGAGTCTACGCGAAGAAGTCTCGTCTCGGCAATCTGTTCTGCTACAATATCTGTGCAGGGGTGGTTAGCTCCCCGCATCAGTCGTTTCATTCCTGTGCGAGGCAGGCAGTTGGTCTTTCTCCTCAGGGAAACATTCGGGTGGTTAGCTCAGTTGGTCTAGAGCGTCTGGTTTACACCCAGAAGGTCACAGGTTCGATTCCTGTACCACCCACCAACCTCCGCCCCGCATCCGCGGGGGCTACGGTTGGCAAGCCAGCAAAAGCGGAGGACGCCTTTAAAGTCCGCCTATTTACCGTTTTCTGACCAAAAAACGGCTTGTAGACCAGAAAGCAAAGGATACTTGACAAGGTGATCTGAAGCTTTTATACTAATCGCCTTTTTTGGCACACTTTCTCCCCGTACTCATGCCATCTTTCCGTCAGAGAACTAGAATTCTCGCGCTACTGAGCCTCTGCGCTCTGCTCGTAACAGTCGGCCATAGTCTGCTGGTTTCCGTGCCGTCCGAAACTGCTCTTGCGGATTATCCCGAGTGCTCCGACGGTTTTGATAACGATATGGACGGAGATGTGGACTATCCGGACGATGCCGATTGCAGAACACCGCAAGATGAGAGCGAAGGGGAGCGCGGACGCTTTCTGTACGTGAGCGTCTCCGACGGTGCCGATGAAGTGGTTGCCGGTGGTTCTCTTCATTACACCGTAGCTCTGCGAAATGACTCCGATGAGATGCAGTTGGTGAATGTGAAATTCTACATCCCGCAATATGCAAACCTTCTTTCAGCCAGCGAAGGCGGTCGGACAGAAGGTGCGTATGTTTCCTGGAAGGACGTTGCAGTGTTTCCTGATTATGTAAAGAATCTGTATGTTTCCATCGAAGTGTCTCCATATGCCAAGGATGGCGCATTGCTGGTAGCCGAAGTGATTTCGGATGATGCAAAGGCCAGTGACACAACCATTATTGTGGAAAAGGAAGAAATGGCACCGCCGCCTCTGTTCATTTCCGTGAATGACGGACGTGTTTTTACGGAACCCAATGAAGAATTGCGTTACCAGATTACGGTGGACAACACGAACGGCCCCGACAGAGATTTTGCTCTGAGAACGTACTTACCGCCGTTCCTGACGCTGCTGAGCGCTTCTGGTTTGTATAAGCAAGAACAGCGCGAAGTTGTGTGGAATGATGAGTTTATTGCTGCCGGTGAGCGCGTTGTATACGAACTCAATGCGGTTGTGGAACGCGATGCTCCGGAATTCACCATTCTGCGGCTCCGTGTTTCCTCCGCTGCAGCACTGGGAACCGATACGACAACGGTCTTGTACGAAAAGATCCCACCGACTGCTGCGGAACTCTCTGTGAATGACGGTCACGAAACAGCAGTGAACGGTGAGGAACTCACGTATGCGATTCTCTTGCACAATAATGAAGAGAAGCTTCTGACGGGTATCACCATGAAGGATGCTATCCCAACGTACACGGAATTCGTCTCTGCAACAGAGGGAGGCCGTTGGACGGGGAATGATGTCCTTTGGGAAGGTTTAACTGTCAGCCCGTTCGGTAAACGTTTACTCAATGTCACCGTTCGCGTGCGCAGCGATGCCCCGCTGGGCGCACTGCTGAAGAATTCCGTTCAGGCCGCAGGTCGCGTTGCCGTTGATGTCACGGAAGTTTCCACGACTTCACAGGGTAATGATACCGTGCAACCCAAGAACACGACTGCGCTGCTACGTAAAGTTGCCGACCGCAACGAGGTTCGTCCTGGTGATGTTGTGCAGTACACCATTTATCTGCGTAACACGTTAGATCATGTCATTACGGATATCAGTGTGGATGACCGCATGGATCCTACATTTGCCACCGTTCTGAATGCACAACAGGGAGAATTGGCGGGAGATACGATCACGTGGTACGTCGGCACACTGAATCCGGGTGAAGAGTGGTCCGTACAGTACAATGTGCGCATCGACCCCAATACGCCTCATGGAACGCAAATTGCCAACGTGGTGTCCGTAAGCGGCACGGGTATAGAATCCCTTTCACTGACAGAGCTTGTTCGCACCAGCAGTATTGGTGTGATGACAAAAATGCCTCCATCCGGTGCACCTCTGGACGTACTGTGCGCAGGAGTTATAGCTCTCTTGAGCGCTCTGATGACAGGCATAGTGCGCCGCAAACAGTCCTTGCTCTGGTAGGCGCGGGTCTCTATACTTTCAGCCTGATGACGACGAAAGATCCGACAGCCAGCCAGGTACCAGGTTATGAGTTCCTCAAGTACATTCTTGAGGCGATTGTCGAAGATACGCATGCCCTGAACATTGATACGAAAGTTGATGACTTGGGCATCTTGCTCACGGTTCAGGTAGGGGAATCCGACATGGGAAAACTCATTGGTAAGAGTGGTCAAACAATTAAAGCTCTGCGTACCCTGTTACGCATCCTTGGCGGCAGTGATCATCGTATTAATCTGAAAATTCTTGAACCACCGGGTGGTTCTCATGAGCCGTCTGCATCGTAATTCCTCCCCCCACTCTCATGCTTAGAGATTTACTGGAAAATGCTTCGATCATGGAAATCGTTGCAACATTTGTGGCTCTTGCACTCATTACAGCTACAATCCTTTGTTTGGTGTACATCATCATCGGAGGTATTACCTTCATTCTCTCCGCCGGCAATGAAGAAAAAATCAAGAAAGCAGTCCATACAATTCGCTTTTCCATCATTGGCCTCTTTGTTTCATTCATTGCGTTCTTCATCGTAAAGTTTATGGCTGTGCTCCTGGATATTCCATTCGACTTAAGCTTCTCAAGAATCATTGATCTTGTGAGTGAAATTTTCACTGCACTCGAATAAGACACCGTGTATCTGTGGCTACACGACTGTAAAAGAGAAGATTATTCTTCCTTTTTCTCTTCTCCTTTCTCTTCTGCAGCTACTGGTTCTTCCGGTGGCTGTTTTGCTTCTTCCTGAGGTGGCGTATCAGCAACAGGGGCCTCTACTTTTTCTTCTTTTGGTGTTTCTGCCTGAGAAGGTGCAGCAGGAGCTTCTTCTTCCGGAGCATTCTTTTTCTTCTTCTTTGTGTATGGAGTAATGAAGGCTCCGAGCGTCTTGGATCCTGCCTTCGTAAGAATACGCGCCACGGTATCACTGACCTGAGCGCCGGATTGGACCCAGTGATCTACACGTTCTTGATCACACTCCAGAACTATAGGATCGCGATTGGGCAGGTAGTAACCCAGAAGCTCCTTATATCTTCCTTTTACGGGAGCATCTTTCTCTGCCAGAACAATACGGAAGGAGGAGTCGTTGCGTTTGCCGGTGCGTTGGAGGCGAATAACAAGCATAGCGTAGATACACTCCGTTCAATCGGAGCGAAGCCGACTCAGTCTAGGAAAGTCAGCCGTCCCTTGCAAGAGAAAGTGTTGTTTTTAAGCCGTTCTTTACTCGCGGACAATAC
Source organism: Candidatus Peribacteraceae bacterium (assembly GCA_041678625.1). Classification (GTDB taxonomy): domain Bacteria; phylum Patescibacteriota; class Gracilibacteria; order Peribacterales; family Peribacteraceae; genus JBAYNS01. The sequence continues at coordinate 13,223 of JBAYNS010000008.1, read as the reverse complement.
GCACGTCTGTCAGGCCAGCTTCGGGAATACCGTGTTTCAAATGCGTTATGAGCTCTGTGGCGGCCTGCTGGCACTCTTGTGCAGCTGTAGAATGGGCTGCAGCAATAACCAAAACCGTGTTTGTAAAAGCACGCGCTGTGAGCTCGTTCCTCATAGCAGGAAGCTTTTGTCCAATCCAGAGATTGGCATGATGGATCACCAAGGCTGCAATTGCATGCTCATGCAATCCTCTCTTTTTGAGCACTGCCGGCAGGAGTGTTCTGATGTGTTCCATACGGCGAGTATACGCCTATTCGAGTGCCGCATGGAGCACCGCAAGGGTTGTTTGTGCAGCATCCTGCCAGCGAAACTCATCTTTTGTGGTTGTATGGGGATGTGGAGGAGATTGCATTGCTTTCGCAAGAGCCTGTACCGATGGTTCTACGAGTACGGTATCCGGTCCCGCAACTTCGGGAATCGCCGTTCGGCGCGATGCGATGACGGGGCAACCGCATGCACGGGCCTCCAGAACAGGAAAACAGAACCCTTCGTACAGAGAAGCGGTCACAAATGCCCGAGCGCCGCTGTACAGAGCAGGAAGATCCTCATCATCAATGTTGGAGAGGACACGCACACGCTCTCCCAGATCAAGCTGTTGCAGCTCCGCTCCTCCGGTAACCAACAAAAGCAGAATATTTGGATCCTGAAGGGAATGGAATGCTTCCAAAAGTACCGGAACATTCTTATGCTCTTTTGCATTACCGACGTAGAGAAAATAGGGGAGGGGAATATCGTACTTGCGCAAGACTCTCTGTTGCCGTTCAGCAGATTGCGGTTGAAATCTTTCAGAGATGCCCTCCTGAATGATCGTGGTCTTTCCATATGCTTCTGCTCCGTATGCTTCTTGTATTGCTCGTGCAGTGAAGGCACTGACGGCAATCAGAGAACGAGCCTTCTGCACTGTGTGATAAAAGAGAATGCGATATGCCAGACGTTTGAAGAAGGGGGCCTGATTGGGATACTGATGGAGAATGAGGTCATGGATTGTGGCTACGAATGGCACAACAGGGCGGAAAGGTACATTGAAATGTGGGCAGAAAAAGAGATCTGCACCGGAAGAACGCAGCATACGAGGAATGACGTATTGTTCGCGCAGGGTGTAATACGCACAGGACGTTTCCATGATAGTACATCGGTTGGCAAGAGGAGCGAGCCATTCCTCAGAACAAGAGTGAACCAGGAGGATATACGCATGTTCTCTCTCTTTTGTAACCAGCAAAGGAACAAGCTCGCGTACATAACGTCCGAGCCCCGTTTTCTGGGCGGCCAGCCGACAATCGATAGCAATACGAGCCATATCTATGCACTATAGTGCCATGATGATCAAAGAGGCGCGAGCGGCAATGGCACTATCTCCCTTGGAGGTCGAGGTACTTCTGGCGCATATCCTTAAAAAAGATCGGTCGTGGATCCTTGCGCAGGAGGATTATGCCCTCACGATGGCACAGCAAGAAGAGCTCCAAGCGGCTAGCAAAAGACGGAAGAACGGCGAACCCGTTGCGTACATTGTCGGAGAGAAAGAATTCTACGGTCGGTCCTTTTCCGTTGATCGCCGTGTTCTCATTCCGCGGCCCTCAACCGAGGGTCTTATCCTTTTGGTTTTGGATACTCTTAAAGGAGAGAAAACAGAAAAAACCATTCGCTCTGTTGATACGGATATTGTTGCCGTTGCACGTACGCGCGGTGATATGAGTACCGTAGACACGGTGGTGGATGTGGGGACAGGCAGCGGATGCATTGCCGTCACGCTCGCATGCGAATGCCCCCATCTGCACATCATTGCAACAGACTGCAGCGGAGGGGCTATCACCGTAGCAAAGGAAAATGCACACAAGCACCGCGTGGCAGGCCGCATAGATTTCCGAGAGGGGAGTGATATGCAGCCGCTTGCAGATCTCTGTGAACCATTCCTGTTGGTAAGCAATCCGCCGTATATTCCCGAAACAGAAGAACTGGAGCGGGATGTCTTTTCCTTTGAGCCGCATGAAGCGCTCTTTGGCGGGACGGATGGCACCGTGATGCTCCGTACGATTATCACACAGGCCGCAGCACATCCGTGGTGCCGCGGCATCGTGATGGAATGTAAAGAAGAACAGGCTTCTTTGCTTCTCCACGAGCTGCAGGCATGGTAATCTGCGGACGTGCAGAAACTTCTTACGTCACTCGGCCCCGTTTGTTCCATCATCGGAGCGCAGTGGGGTGACGAAGGAAAGGGGAAAGTCACGGATATCCTCGCGGAGCATTTTGATATCATTGCACGTGCCTGCGGAGGAGCCAATGCTGGCCATACGATTGTCGTGAATGGACAAAAGCACGTCTTCCACCTGTTGCCATCAGGATGCCTGCATGCAGGGAAGCCTGTGATGCTCGGAGCGGGCATGGTTATTCACTTGCCCACACTTCTGGAAGAAATTGCGACATTGAGCGCTGCGGGAATCGACATTATTCCCCAATTGCTCATCTCTCATCAGGCGCATATTCTCTTTGATTTCCATAAGGAAATTGATGCAGTGCTGGAAGAGCGCCGCTCAAAAATAAAGGGCAAGGGGATTGGTACTACCAAACGCGGTATTGGCCCTGCCTATATGGACAAAGCGGCAAGAATCGGTATACGCATGGAGAAACTGGGGAGCAATATGCGGAAGGAATTGGAGGAGAGAGCAGCAGATCTCAAGGAGATGTACGGCATTACTGTTGATGTGGAGCAGGAGATGGAGAATGTGCAGGCTGCACAAAAGATTCTTGCAGGGAGCATTGGAGATGTCGCCGCTGCGCTCTATACGGCACGGAGCACAGGAAAGACCGTGCTCGTGGAAGGAGCTCAAGGCACGTTGCTGGATATTGATCACGGCACATATCCCTATGTCACCAGCAGTTCCACCACATCCTGTGGCGCTCTACAAGGACTCGGACTCCCGCCTCAGGCTCTTACTTCTTGTGTTGGTATCGCCAAAGCATACTGCACACGTGTCGGTGAAGGGGATTTCCCAACGGAGGTTATGGGGGAGCAAGGAGATCGCTTGCGTGCACGAGGAGGGGAGTACGGTGCAACCACAGGGCGGCCGCGCCGGTGCGGTTGGCTCCACCTTCCAGATTTGATCAATGTCGCACGCCTCAACGGTATTACCCATTGGAATATCACAAAGCTCGATGTGCTGGATGAAGAAAAGGTTATTCCTGTGGGAATCGGGGACAAGAATGGGCACGTGACCTATCAGGAATTACCCGGCTGGCAGACCAGCACTGCAGATATTTGCTCTTTTGCAGAGCTGCCTGCAGCTGCACAGGAATTCATCCAATGTATTGAAAAGAACACAGAAGTTCCTGTTGCATTCATCGGAACAGGGCAAAGTAGGGAAGCCATGATCGCCAGGAGTTGACAGTGCTTCTGAATCTGAGAAGAATATTCCCCTTATGCCAGAACACTATAAGGCACTCGTTCATGTAAGTACTGAATTGCTGTTTCCTGAAGCCATCGACAAGTGTGCATGGTACGCACGCCGCTTGGCAGGTGCGCTCAAAAATACCGCCGAGGACCGTCACATCTCCTGTCATACAGACATTTCCGTCGGCTCAGAACACATGAAGAGGGCATTGCCAACAGATTTGCTGGCGTGGATTACCGTACAGCCGGAGCAGTGTTCCGAAACCATTCGAAAAATCGGTGAAGCGATCGTACAGAACCATGCGCGTTTCACTGCCATCATTGCACCGCAAATGCCTTCTACAGAATGGCGTGAAGTACTGTTAAATCCACTCCGCAGATTCGGACATCCTATCGAAGTCCATCTCATCGATCCTTTTGTAGATGAGATTCATCAACATGCTAATGCGCTTTTTGCAAAGCTTCTGGAACATGCGCATCAGCCTACCCCCCCGCCGTTGCCCCCCACTGCAATTTGGCGCGGAGTGTAGAGAAGAACGTATCCTGTGAACGACGCAGAAATTTTAACGTCTTGGAGCCCATGTGAACCTGCACACGGTCATTCTGCTTAAGAGGAATGTAGGTCTGGCCATCCAGTGTCAGAATCACTTCCGTATCATGAAAGCGATTCTCTTTGGTGCGTACATGAACTTCCACCATGGATTCGCCGGGAATGACAATGGGTTTCTGACTGAAGCTGTAGGGATTAATGGGCGTGAGAATCGTCGCTTTGAGCGTTGGATACACAATGGGCCCACCGGCCGCGAGCGAGTACGCTGTTGATCCTGTCGGCGTGGAGATAATCAAGCCGTCTGCGCGGAAGCTCGTCAATTCTTCACCATTGATCGTCGTCACCAATCGCACAAGGCGGGCGATTGTTCCTTGGGCAATCACTGCTTCGTTGAGCGCTGAACCGCAGAAAATCTGCTCGTCCCCCCGCAACGCGCAAACATCCAGAATGCCACGCTCCTCAATGACTCCTTCTCCTGCAAGAAGTTTGGGGATAAGCACATCAGCTTCTTCCAGATCAATTTCTGCCAAGAACCCAACAGTGCCCCAATTCACACTCAGAATGGGAATGGAAAAATCATCCATTTCCCGTACGGTTCGCAGAATCGTACCGTCTCCTCCAATGACGATGAGTAAATCAATATCTTTGAAGGTATGCATTTCTGAAATATTGTGCGCATAGGCCAGCTCCTTCATTCGTGCAGCGTCGAAGCACACGTCTACCGCGAGTTTCTGGAGAATAGCCAGAATACGAGCTACGGCAACATCCTTGTTGTCGAGACCGGATTTTACGGTAACGCCGATACGGTGATAGCGGAGCATAAGGAGAGTTACGTATCGTGCACCGAAGAAAGGAAGAGATCAACGGTCCGTTTCCAGGAAAACTGCGCAGCCTGCTCAGGCCCTTCGCGCTGCAGACGATTGCGCAGTGCAGCATCCGTAAGGAGTGCCGTGAGACCCTGTGCAATGGATGCGACATCATAGGGGTCTACCGCACAGGTAACCGAACCAGTGACTTCCGGCAGACTGCCACACTGTGATGTGAGCAACGGAACGCCACGCTGCAGAGCATCCAGTACCTGAAGGCCGAATCCTTCATAGAGAGAGGGGAGTGCCAGAAGCGTGCAATGTGTCAAAAGTTCTGTGTACTCATCATCACCGGCATAATCTTTCCACTGCACTCCCGGCGTGGTTTTTACTGCACGAAGAATTTCGGTATCGTGCCACCCGCGTCCGCCGACGAGCACGAGTTGGTACTGTGAACGAAGAGTTTCAGGCAAACTGCTGTATGCTTGAATAAGGCGGAGCTGATTCTTGCGAGGGCAGAGCGTACCAACGCAGAGCACAATATTCCGGTCACCAGTATTCAGTGGAGGACTTTTCTGCATCGGTCCTGCAAAAATTGGTGTGACACGCGTCGGCTCAAGAAAGGGGTAGCGTGCAAGCAGATCATCACGCGTATGGGCGCTGGCGGTGCAAATATGCTGCGCCCTGCGCACAATGCGTGGGAGAAGGAGCCTTTCGATCATACGAGCATGCCAGTCGTGCGGTTCCGGCCGAAAAGCGATGAGATCATGAATAATGGGGATGAAGGGAAAGTTCCGTGGAAGAAATGACGGCACAATAAAACTTGTCGGGCTAACATAGAGCGCACACGAGATATCCACACGTCGTAGCACGCGTAATGCGCTGACATGCCAGCGCCATCCGAAAGGCAAATGGAGCACGCGTTCGGGAGGAATATACCACTCACGCGGAATATTTGTATGAGTAAGGAGAGTAACAGGAATATCCCGTTTCAGAAGCTCTTCAATGAATCCACGCGCCCATTGTCCTTTGCCGGTGCGTTGTAGAACACAGGCTTCCCGGGCATCAACATAGAGCTTGGACATGGTATTCATAGTGTACAGCACTCTCCAGAGATTCCTGGTAGGGAATGCCGGGAAGTGCTACCATGTCGCCCATGGCGATGCCTTTCATCCAGCGTATCCGTTCACTCGAGCTCGAGGAACAAATTCTCGATATTGGCGCATTCGTTGCGCTCATTGGAGTGTTTCTTCCGTGGATTGGCGGTCAGATCCTTGGGGGAGAAAATGTGACGTATGCCGGATTTGGCTTCTACACAGCCTTCATTGGTATTGCCATTGCACTTTTGCATCTCTTTATCTTGCTCATCACCATTATCCCCATCACAGGAGGGCCCGTTCTCATACGGAAACGATACCGTGAACTCGTACGATTCATTTGCTCGATACAGGCGACGATTCTGGTTCTGGCAGCTCTTTCTGTCCTGACAAAAGTGACCCTGGCTTTTTCCAGAATGGAAATTCGCTTTGGCATTTACGTTGTACTCATTGGCAGCTTGGTCACCGTTCTGTATTCATTTCTCCGAGTACAGGAACAGCGGCGTTCGCAGGTACAGGACATCTTTTACCATCCGGAACAACCGTCTGTTTCCAAAACGCGCGAAGAAAACTACCCAAAGCCACCAGCCCCACCACCTCCACCTGCTCCGGAACCAGAAGATCATCGCATTTATACCCCTTAGCACATGGCGGAATATTCCGATACTGATTTCGTATACGTTGATCCGAAGACGCGCATGGTTCTTGGTATAGTCGAATGGTCCAAAGACGGTGTTCCCGTTCCCCGTATTATGGAGGAAAAAGAGGAAGGAAAAGGAGAGCAGGAGAAAAGACGCAAGCGCAAAACGAAACGATATTATCCATGGGGAACATACAAAACCATGAAGCGCGTGTACCGACTAGAAGGAAAAGAGAAGAATGTCGAACACAGCACCACTCTGGATGATGCACTGGCAAAAGCGGTTGTGGAACCATTCTGGAATTAAGGAAGCTCTTTGAACCCAAACTACGGTTTTTTCAGGGCTTCTTTAACGAACGACGTGATTCAGCATTGTGTGCACATGCAATTTATCCCACAAAAGCCGTAATACGCTCCACTTCCTTCTTGGAGCCAATGATAATGGGCGTTCTCTGATGGATATCCGTGATGTTTTTATCGAGTAAGCACTGATGCCCATCGTGTGCACTACCCCCTGCCTGCTCAACCAGATAGGCAAATGGACCACACTCAAAAACTAAACGCAGTTTACCTTCGGGGTATTTGTCACCTCCGACATTCGCAAAAATTCCCTGTCCTTTGGAGAGGATGTGGTGAATATCGGCAACCATACACCCGGAATAGCGCAGGGTGAGCTGCCGGTCGAGCCAGTCCTGTATGGCATTTTTGTAACCGGCGTTTTCCGTAATCGCGCGCAAATTACCCGGACTGTAATTCTTTGCATCGTCTGCAACTCCCAGGAATTCCCGATAGAGGATGAATTCCCCTACATCATTGAGGATAAATTCGTGCACGCCGTTGCCCGTGGAATAGATCAGTGTCGTTCGGGGGCCATAGAGAACGTAGAGTGCTGCCACCTGATCACGCGGGCATTTGCCGATAATGTCCTTTCCCTCGTAAATGCCGAAAATCGACCCGACGGCAAAATTCGCTTCGATGAGCGATGAGCCATCGAGCGGATCGAACACTACGCTGTACGGAGCATCCTCCGAGAGGATAATAATTTCTTCCTGTTCTTCCGAGGCATAACAACACACCAGATTGCTTTCGCAGAGATGCTGACGAATCAGATCATCACTGAGAACATCGAGTTTGAGCTGCTCTTCACCAGACATGTTCGTACCGCCAGAAAGCCCGGATTCGGATGTCTGGATTGCATAGCTGACGTACTTTGTGGAACGGGAAATATCCAGAATCAGGTGACGAAGAGAATCGTCAACATTCGCCCGTTGATAAAGATGCCTATTGAGCGATATGCGCTCCGGTGTTGGACATTGTTTTTCCATGAGGAGATTAAGAGAGGAATTGACCGATTTTCATGACCATCTCCGTTACGCGCATTGCGTACCCCCATTCATTATCGTACCAACTGAGTATTTGGGCAGCGTTTCCGTCAACAATTTTTGTTGAAGGGAGATCAACGATCGAAGAGTGCGGATCCGTCTGAAAATCAATAGAAACGCACTGATCATCGGAGACGGCAAATATTTCCCGTAAGCGAGGATTCTGCGCTGCTGCACGCAGTGCATCATTCACCTCTTCCGTACTCGTCGCTCGTTCTAGGAAAAATGCCATATAGGCACAGCTGACCGTTGGAACGGGGACGCGGAACGCCATGCCGTCAATCTTTCCCTTCAGGTGTGGAAAAATATCCGCACAGGCCTTTACGGCACCGGTTTTGGTAGGAATCATAGAAAGGGTTGCCGCACGGGATCGCCGGAGATCTTTTCCTTCTTTGTTCGTGTTATCGAGCAAATTCTGCGATGCGGTAAACGCATGCACCGAGCTGACGAGCAGATGGGAGATACCGAAATTTTCATCCATAATCTGGATGACGGGTGCTATGCAATTGGTGGTGCAGGACGCATTGGATACAACATCCATTTCAGCGGTTAGTGCTGCATCATTAATGCCTTTTACAAAAGTCGGTGTGTCATCTTTCATGGGAGCAGTCACCATGACTTTTTGAGCACCGGCGAGCAGATGTTTTTGTGCGGATGGCCTGTCGCGGAATTTTCCTGTTGCTTCTACAACAATATCGACTGCAAGCTCCTTCCACGGGCAGGCGGAAGGATCGCGTTCTTTAATAACGCGAACCATTTTTCCGTTAACAGTGAAATCTTGGCCAGATACGGCAATTTCACCGTCAAAGCGCCCATGGAGGGAATCGTATTTGAGCAGGTAGGCACGCATGTCGGCATCGGAGGACGCATTCACCGCAACAACATCAACCTCGTCTGCGAAACGTTGAAGAAATTGACGATGAACATTCCGGCCGATGCGGCCGTACCCATTGATGGCGATACGGAGCATGCTTGCATGATACGTTCCTTATGCAAAGAGGCAAGCAGGTATCGTTAACATCAACCGATTAATCCGATGATGATGCCGAGAAATGCAAAGAAAAACCCTGTAATCCATAAACGCATGGTTACTTTGCTCTCCCCCCATTCCAGCGCTTCAAAGTGATGATGGATGGGTGCTGCGCGAAAAACTTTCTTGCCTCCGCGAAGCCTCTTGCTCGTTAGCTGGATAATGACGGAAAGCATCTCAATGACAAAGATGAACCCCACCAAGGGAAGTACGAGCACATTATCGGTCATGAGCGCAATGACGCCGAGTGTCCCACCAAGTGCCAGAGATCCCGTGTCACCCATATAGAACAGAGCAGGAGGCACGTTGTGCCAGAGGAATGCAGCAATGGCTCCCAGACATACGGCGCAGAATGCGGCAAGTACAGAAAGACCGCTGATGTATGCCAGAGTGGCAAAAGAGCCATACGCAATAACCAGAAGTCCGCCTGCCAAGCCATCGAGTCCGTCGGTAACATTGACGGCATTCGCCGTACCGATGAGAATGAAAAGAAAAATCGGAATGTACCAGAGACCAACAGCAACCGATCCGTAGAACGGCACATTGATTTCGTTGTATCCCAGCTTGAAGTAAAACCACAGCGCTCCGGCAAGACTGATAAGGAGGAGAAAAATGAGCTTTGGAAGCCAATTGAGCCCTTTTTTTCCTCCTATTCCGGCAATATTGAGATAATCATCAAAAGCTCCGAGGATACCAAGGGCAAGAAGCATGAAGAGGGGAAGGTATACCTGGCCGCGTTGTAGGAGGGAATTTTCAACAATGCCGAAAAATGAAAGTACTCGCGAGAGGAAAACCACCAGAAAAATCGATCCCCAAATAAGAAAGCCTCCCATCGTGGGCGTTCCCAGTTTGTTCTGGTGATACTTCTGAAAAATCGCCGGTTCCCGCCCGTCAATGGTTTCAACGCGCAATTGTTTACCAATGCGGTTACGGCGGAGAAGGGAAACGAATGAGGGTGTTAGTAGTACGCCAATGAGAAACGCAATAAATGCATATGCCAAAATAGCGACGAGCGGAATGTCTGGTCGAACAGGGAAAAACTCTGCAAGCATGAAGGCAGCGTACTCCGTGCACAGAGGAACTGCCAGAAATTCTTAGGAAGGAGAATGCGTCTTATCCACGTCGTAGAAACGCATTTGTTCTCTTTTAAAGAGAAGTTCCACGCGCCCAATTGGTCCGTTGCGATGCTTGCGGATATAGATATCTGTCATGCCGGGGCGGTCGCTATCTTCTTCATAATAATCTTCCCGATACATCATCATGACAATATCGGCATCCTGCTCAATAGAACCAGAATCACGCAGGTCGGAAAGTTGGGGAATATTGCCTGGACGGGTTTCAACCGCGCGGGATAGCTGAGAGAGCCCGATAACCGGAATGTGCAGTTCACGAGCTAGCTGCTTAAGAGAACGGGAAATTTCAGAAATTTCCTGTACGCGATTACCAGCGTAACTTGCGTTCCCCGTGCTCATAAGCTGGAGATAGTCGATGATGAGCAGATCCAAACCGTGTTCCATCTGCAACCGTCGGGATTTTGCCCTTAGTTCCGGCATGGAGGAAATGATGGAATCATCAATGAAGACATTCGCTTTATTGAGCTCATCCATAATCGGTCCCATGTTCTGAAAGTCACTATCATCCAGTTTTCCTCGTTGGAGCTTCCAGGAATCCACGCCGAGCATGGCGGCAAACAGGCGATCAACCAGTTGCTCTTTGCTCATTTCCAACGAAAAGATTCCCACGCTCTTACCAAAGCGGATTGCTGCATTCTGGGCGATATTCAAGGCAAGACTTGTTTTTCCCATACTTGGACGTGCAGCAATAACAATCAGATCACTAGGCTGGAGCCCAGAGAGTTTTGCATCCAATCCGTAGAAACCGGTGGGTACACCTTTTACATTCTCGTCATCCTTTGTTTCGTGGAGCTCTGCAAAACGCTCGTAGCGCATTTCCAGAATATCCCTGATGTGTATGAACTTATCCTTGAGGAACGTATTGGAAATCTGGAAGACGGTTTTTTCCACTTCCTCCAGAATATCAGGTACCGGCCGATCCTCTCCGTATCCCAGACCCGAAATTTTTTGCCCAGCTGCGATAATTTTACGATGGATAGATTTTGTCTTCACAATCTGGCCATACTGGTACACGTGTGACGAGGTAGGAACATTAGCAGCCAGCTCTGCAAGAAAAGCGCTTCCACCGATGGCTTGAATCTTCTTGTTATCCTTGAGCCGACTTGCGACCGTTACGAAATCAATGGGTTCATGCTCCTGATAGAGCATGTACATTGCTTCGAAGATTTCCCGGTGCACAGGATCGTAAAAGTCTCCCGGTGTAAGAAAATCTGTGACGCGGATAATGGCATCCGGATCCATAAGGAGAGCACCAATGACCGTACGCTCCACTTCGAGCGAATGTGGCTGAGTGCCGATGAGTGCTGGTGGCGAGCTCTTGGCGGGCATGACGGGAGTGCGATTGTACGTCCATGGCGATGATGATCAATGAAACCCGGTTGCGCAGAGAGGGGAGATGCTGCGCGTTCTGTGTCGCAGTTGTGGAAGAACTGTGGAAAGCAGCGCAGAGAGCCTTCCTGAGGCATGCATTTCCATCTCCTTTTCAGACAAGTTTACTCTATGAAGCTCCCGCAGAACTTCAGCGTTGTGCTGCCTGCATAATTTCCTTTTCGAGCTTCTCTACAAGTTTGGGGTTGCCTTTCAAGTACATGCGTGCCTGTTCACGTCCTTGCCCAAGCGTGTCTTCGCCGTAGCGGAAGTACGTGCCGGATTTCTCGAGAACGCCGTATTTGACGCCCATATCCAGAATATCACCTTCTTTGCTGATACCCTGTGCATAGAGAATATCAAATTCCGCCTGACGGAATGGGGGAGCGACTTTATTCTTTACGATTTTCACCCGTGTGCGGTTTCCGACGATTTCCTGTTGAGCCTGTCCTTCTGCCGTTGAGGGGAGCTTCTCCAGAATTTTATCAATGCGCCGCACATCCATCCGTACAGATGCGTAGAACTTCAACGCATTGCCGCCGGTTGTTGTCTCAGGATTGCCAAACATGACACCGATCTTCATGCGTATTTGGTTAATGAAGATAATGGAACAATTTGTCTTGCTGACGATGGATGTGAGCTTTCTGAGTGCCTGACTCATGAGGCGAGCCTGTAAACCCATATGACTGTCACCCATCATTCCTTCGATTTCTGCACGCGGAGTCAGCGCAGCTACCGAGTCAATGACGATGATATCGATAGCTCCAGAGCGAACGAGTGTTTCGGTAATCTCGAGTGCCTGCTCTCCATCATCGGGCTGAGAAACGAGCAGTGTATCAACGTCTACGCCAATCTTACGGGCATACTGGGTATCGAGTGCATGTTCCGCATCAATGAACGCAGCCTTTCCCCCTTTTTTCTGTACCTGAGCAATGCAATGAAGAGCAAGTGTTGTTTTGCCGGAAGATTCTGGACCGAAGATTTCCATGACGCGTCCGTGGGGAACGCCTCCTCCGAGGGCAATATCCAGCGAGAGAGATCCCGAAGAAAATCGTTCGACATTCGCCGCACTCACCTGACTCATTTGCATAATGGCTCCTTCGCCATACTGCTTTTCGATCTGAGCGAGTGCCGCCTTAATGGCGTCATTCTTCATATCCGTTGTTTGAGTCTGCTTGGTGGTCTTCACGGAAGTTTTATGGGAAGTGGCTATTTTAGACATAGTAGGGGAGGAATAAGAGAAATAAAAGGTGTAAGAATGTACACCACATTACTCAAAATACCGATGTGATCAAATATATGCTCTTGATTTGAGCGTTAAATCATGGTGGTGTATTAACGTACACCTTTATTTGAGGAGCTCTTTCGCGGTTGCAACAATTAAACAAAATCTCTCAGAGCAAACCCCGAACTTTTGTATGTTGTTCTGTCTGACCTCACCCTCTAGCCCCTCTCCTCCCTTGAGGAGAGGGGGGTGAATGTTCTGTTTGTGTTTTCAGTTCTGTGAAGTAGAGTTTGCTGTCCTATGAATGATGAAGCGAAAGGGCAGATGTATCGCAAGCATAAGTGTCAGTTCACAAAGAACCTGCGGGAGAACATGACTTATGAAGAAAAGATTCTGTGGCAGTTGTTGCGCAATAGAAACCTCAGAGGATTTAAATTCTGCAGACAAGTGAAGCTCCGCCAGCTCACGCAGGCGGTTTCTTTTCACTCACTTCGTGCCTCGCAGGGCATAACCCGTCCGTAGCAGGATCGCCTTTCAATTGAGACGCATTCATCCTCCAGCTTACGCT
>JBAYNS010000007.1:0-22762 GCA_041678625.1 Candidatus Peribacteraceae bacterium | reverse complement strand
CGCGATGCCATCTTCGGTAACGTCGGCACCATTATGAGCTTTAAAGTCGGTGCGGAAGATGCCGAGTATATGGCAAAGGAATATGCGCCGGTGCTCTCCGAGCAGGACGTGATCGGCATTCCGAATTTCAGCTGCTACTGCAAACTCAATATCAACAACGTTCCTTCGCGCCCCTTCAGCATGACCACGATTTACGATGAATCACAGCGCAACGAAAAACTCGGCGGGCTCGTCAAAGAGTACAGCCGCATGAAGTACGGACGGAAGAAGATATTCGTCAATCAGGAGATTGAGGACAGAATTGGCATCATTCGATGAGTGAAAAATGAAAAGTGAAAAATGAAAAGTGAAAAATGAGCGCTCAAGTGCGCACTTTTCATTTTTCATTATTCATTCACTCGTCCTGATTTTTCTTCCACTCAGCGTTTGATTGTGTACAATTGAGTCCTATGACATCTCTGTCTCAAGCAAAAGATCTCTTCCGCATGCAGCGCGAAGCCAAACGCGTGAAAAAGGAACTCAAGAAGATTCAGGTGGAAGCAGAAGCGCAGGGCGTGATGGTCGTCGTGAATGGCGAGCAGGAAGTTCTCTCCATCACCATTGCCGATGATGTTCCGCGGGAGAAAATTGCCTCGCTGATTACCGATGCGCTCAATCGTGCGATGAAGAAGGCCCAGATAGTCGCTTCGGAAAAAATGCAGGGCATCATGGGAGAAATGGGCATGCCTACCGAGCAGGGAATGCGGGGAATGAGTCAATAATTGATAATGAAGAATGAATAATGAATAATGACTACGCACGGTGTGTATTTTCCATTATTCATTATTCATTTATGAAAAAAATCATAGTTGTTGGCATCAGTGTCCTTGTTTTGGCAGTTGCCTGGTACCAGTGGTCTCTGCGTCCCGTTGATTCCAGCAGCCAGGATCGCCAGGCGGTCACCATTGAATCCGGCATGTCCGTGCAGGACATTGCCGTGCTTCTGCAAGAGAAGGGGATTATCCGGTCGCCACTTGCGTTTGCGCTCTACACGAAGTTTCACGGTCAGGAATCGTCGCTCCAGGCGGGGAAATTTGTTCTGCGTCCTTCTGCATCCGTTGCAGAGATTATAACGATGCTGCAGGACGGCAAAGCGGAAGAGATGCTCATCACGATTCCGGAAGGATTCACCGTACGGCAGATTGATGCGCTTCTGGCGGAAAAAGGAGTCATTCAACCGGGCGATATCATCTCCTGTGCGCAGACGTGTGATTTTTCCTCCTTTGAGTTTCTTCCGGAAGAACTCGAAGGGATTGCCATAAATGAAGCCCCAGGGGGCCGAGTGGAAGGATACCTTTTTCCTGATACGTACTATGTAGAAGTGGATGAGTTTGTTCCAAAGTTCTTCATCGAACGTCTGCTCACGACATTCCGCAAACGCATCCTGACACCGTTTGCCGAGGATATTGCTTCAAGTGAACGCACACTCCATGAGATTATGACCATGGCATCGCTCATCGAAGAGGAAACGCGTACGGATGAGGAACGCCCTGTCATCTCCGGCATTCTCTGGAAGCGCTACGATGCAGGTTTGGGCTTAGGAGTGGATGCGACGGTGCGTTATATTCTGGAGAAACCCACGGCGGAAATTTCCGTCAATGACCTGAATACCAATTCGCCCTACAACACGCGCAAGTTCAAAGGCCTGCCGCCAGGGCCCATTGCCAATCCGAGTTTGGAAAGCATCCGTGCGGCGCTCTTGCCGCAGGAGAGTCCGTATTGGTATTACTTGCACGGAAACGACGGTCAGGTGCACTACGCGGAGACCAACGAGGAACACAATATCAATAGATATCAGTATCTCCGTAACTAAGGAGGTGTTCCTGAGTAGTTGTCAAATATGTGGATATATAGTATAATATTCATGTGAAACATATTCTTGTTTTCTCCCTTCTTTTCCTCTTTGCCTGGGTTGCATTTGTGCCTCTGGAAGGCATGAGCAAATTCCCTCTCGTGAACGTAAAGTTCAACTATGCGCAGGGGACCGGGGAAGCGCATATCGCCATCGAGGGCATGGCAATGCAGAAAGGATCAACTCCTGAAGAGCTGCACTAGGCAAGTGCAACTTTTCCTCTTTCTCCGTACAATTCCTTCTCCATGGGAAACAGTCATAAACTGAAAATCGGCGTTATGGGATCGGCAAGTGGTCCGCAGATTGCCGATAAAAATGCACGAGCACAGGCTCTGGAGCTTGGACGCGAAATCGGCAAACGCGGATATATTTTCATTAATGGAGCATGCCCCGGGCTTCCACACGATGCGCTTTTGGGCGCTAAAGAAGCCGACGGATTTACGCTGGGTATTTCTCCTGCATTCTCTGAGTTTGAGCACGTGAACGAATACCAGTCGCCGCACGATAACGACATGATCATCTATACGGGGCAGGGATTCATGGAGCGCGATATCATCAATATCCGTTCATCGGATGCTATTGTGATCATCAGCGGTGGAATCGGTACGCTCAATGAATTCACCATTGCGTACGATGAGGGTCGGCCGATTGGCATCCTTACCAATACCGGAGGTATCAGCGATCATATTCCCCATGTTGTGGAAGAGCTTTGCAAGCGCAAGATTCCGCCCAACATGGTGTTTGATGACGACCCCAAAAAACTCATGGATAAACTGGAGGTTGCCGTCAGAGCGTTTCCACTCCCCATTCATGAAGACGGGCGCGTAAAAGATCGCAAGCGTCCATCAATTCTGGGTTAAGATCACTCGTCTCTGTGTTCACGGGTGTCTTTGGTGATCCACCGCATGGGTACTCCTTCAAAGGCGTATGTTTTGCGCAGTGTATTTTCCAGATAGCGCAGCTGGCTCACGTGGATGTGCTTGGGATTCTTTACAAAGAGAACAAACGTCGGCGGCAATTCTTCCGCCTGCGTGATGTACTTTGCATCACTCACGGGCCCCAATCCTTTGCCATACACAGCATCGCGCATCCAAGCATTCAGAGCTTTGGTGGGAATCCGCCGTGAACGGTTTTCCTGCACCAAGGCAATCAGATCAAAGATTTTGACCAGATCCTTGCGTGTTTGCGCCGAACAGAGCAGGAACGGAGCAAACTTGCAGAACGGTAGAGCGATTCTGGCATCTTCCAATGCTTTGGTGCGCTGTTCCCCCGCAAGCATGTCGCTTTTGTTCAGCAGCACAATCAGCCCCTTTCCTTCCTCAGTGGCAAGACTCGCAATGCGTTTATCCTGCCGGCTCACCGGTGCCGTGGCATCCAGAACAAGAACGGCGATATCGGCTTCTTCCAGTGCTTGTATGCTGCGGAAGTACGCAAAAGTTTCCACGCCTTTATCCGTCTGAGTCCTCTTCTTAATCCCTGCCGTATCCATGAACAAATACGAACGATCGTTGAATTGAATCACCGTGTCCGTGGCGTCTCTGGTTGTTCCGGGAACTTCCGAAACAAGGAGCGGGGAAGTAGCAAGCTGGGTTTCGGACATCATGGCGTTAATGAGCGAGCTTTTACCCACGTTTGTCCTGCCGATAATAGAGATGCGCGGCAGGGAACCATCACTCTCCTGCTTACGGAAGTTGAGGGCAGTGAGTGTATCAATGATGTGCGATTGCAGATTATCAAGCCCGATATTGTGCGGAGCGCTCACAGGCACAATGACGTCCGCAATACCCAGTGCATAGTACTGCGGCAGAAGCTCCTGCGTGATAGCGGGGTTATCGCACTTGGTGAGCACCAGCAGGATGGGAACGTGCGTCCTGCGCTTCTTGCGCAGAAGATCCACGATCTCAAAATCACTGGATGTCAGATCCTCTTTGCTGTTGATGGTCAGCAGGATGACATCGGCGTTCCCGATAGCAAGCATGGATTGCGCATGCACATCGTCCTCAAAATCTTTATCAGCTGTGCCGCCGCCCATACCTCCGGTATCCACCAGCAGGTAATCGAGCTCATCGGTTTCCACCCGCTGCGCAACATGATCCCGCGTTGTTCCCGGTATCTCTGATACGATTGCTTTTCTGTGACCGATCAACTGGTTGAAGAGTGTCGATTTTCCGGTATTCGGTCTGCCGATAATGGCAACGGTTGGCAATTTCGCCATGGAGACAAAGAGTGTACCACGAGCGGGGAACACATGGGTACGTATACCAATCAAATTCCCGGAATTCTGCAAAAGCAGTTTCTTTCATTGTCTCTGCGTTGTACCATTTTTGGCGAATGCCAACCGAATACGATCCATCAGCTATAGAAGCTAAATGGCAGAAGCAGTGGGAGAAAAAGAAGCTCTTCTCCGTTGACCTGAAAAAGGTCAAAGATCCCTACTACGCACTCGTCATGTTCCCGTACCCGAGCGGTGATCGCTTGCATGTAGGACACTGGTACGCGTATGCACCGCCGGACAGTCATGCGCGTTTTATGCGTATGCGTGGCAAAGATGTCTTTGAGCCCATAGGGTTTGATGCCTTCGGACTTCCGGCGGAGAACTTCGCGATCAAGACGGGAACGCCACCAGAGGAATCCACCGAGGAGAATGTTCAGACCATGATACGGCAGCTCAAGCGGATGGGATGCATGTACGACTGGGAGAAACTCGTTATGACTTCGCGTCCCGAGTATTACCGCTGGACGCAGTGGCTCTTCCTGAAGATGTACGAGAAAGAACTCGCGTATCGCAAAGAAGCCCCGGTCAACTACTGTTCCAGTTGCCAGACGGTGCTGGCCAATGAGCAAGCGCAGGATGGCACGTGCGAGCGCTGCGGAACAGAAGTCATTCAAAAACCGCTCACGCAGTGGTTCTGGAAGATCACGCAGTACGCTGATGAATTGCTGGAGGGGCTGGATGATCTGAACTGGCCAGAGAAGACCAAGACGATGCAACGCAACTGGATCGGGAAGAGCGAGGGGGCAGAAGTAGAATTTGATGTCGTTGATCATGATGAAAAAATTACCGTTTTCACCACGCGACCAGATACGCTCTTTGGTGCAACGTATATGGTGCTCGCACCGGAGCATCCGCTCGTGGATATGATTACTTCCAAAGATCACAAGGGTGTGATCGAGGCCTACAGAAAGGAAGTGGCAAAGAAGACGGAACTTGAGCGCACAGATCTTGCCAAGGTGAAAACCGGAGAGCCGACAGGGGCGTATGCCATCAATCCCGTTAATGGTGAACAAATTCCTATTTGGATTGCTGATTATGTACTCATGGGTTATGGCACGGGAGCGATAATGGCAGTGCCGGCGCACGATGAACGCGACTTTGAGTTTGCGCAGATGTTTGATTTACCTATCGTAGAAGTTATTCAATCGGATGATATAACCGAGGAAGGAAAGGCTTTCTGCGGAAATGGCGTGAACATCAATTCAGATTTCCTCAATGGACTCCAAACATCTGAAGCCAAAAAGCGCATGATCTCTTGGTTGGAAGATGAGGGGAAAGGTCGTGCCCTCACAAACTATCGTATTCGCGATTGGCTCGTATCACGTCAGCGCTACTGGGGAGCTCCCATCCCGATCGTCTACGATCTGGAAGGGAAACCACATCCTGTTCCGGAGGAACATTTGCCGTGGCTTCTGCCCACGGATGTGGAATTCAAGCCAAAGGGTACATCGCCGCTCACCGGGTCCAAAGAACTCAAGGACAGAGTCGAGAAGATATTTGGCAAAGGGTGGATTCCCGAATACGACACCATGGATACCTTTGTCTGTTCCAGTTTCTACTATCTGCGTTACCTTGCAGAAGGAGATGAGAAGCATTTGATTGATCCGACAATCGAAAAAAACTGGATGCCTGTGGATATGTACATCGGCGGGCCGGAGCATGCGTGTATGCACTTAATCTATGCACGATTTGTGATGATGGCTCTGAGGGATTTTGGTTGTGTATCACACGTAGAACCGTTCCGGCAATTGGTGCACCAGGGCATGATCACCAATCAGGGGGCAAAGATGAGCAAGAGCAAAGGCAACACCGTCAGCCCCGATACGTTCGTGGAACGCTATGGCTCCGATGTCTTCCGTATGTATCTGATGTTCATGGGTCCCTATAGCGAAGGAGGGGATTGGAGCGATACCGGTATCAAGGGAATCGCACGTTTTGTGCAGAAGGTCTACCGCGTTCTTACTACAAAGACGCCTGCGGACCGAAGCGCGAAGCGCAAAGGTTCGAATAAAAAAGTTGATCAGGATTCTGCGGTAACGGCAGCGCTCCATGGAACAATCAAACGTGTAACAGAGGATACGGAACGCTTCCACTTTAATACTGCGATTTCCGCACTGATGGAGTTCCTCAATCTTCTGGAAAAGCAGGAAGGAGTCACTGTGGAAACGGCGCAGACATTCGTCAAACTCCTGGCGCCGCTGGCGCCGCATCTGAGCGAAGAGCTCTGGGAGGCGCTGGGTGGAAAGGGATTTGTCATCGATCAGCAGTGGCCTGCGTACGATCCAAAGCACATGCAGACGGATACCATTACCATTGCGGTGCAGATCAACGGGAAAGTGCGCGGGGAATTCCAGGCGTCCAGTGACATCAGCGATACCGATGCCATAGCGCAGGCAAAAGAGCTTGAGAATGTGCAGAAGTACCTTGCGGGGAAAAAGCTAAAGAAGGAGATCTACGTTCAGGGGAAACTCGTTAGCATTGTTCTTTAGAACTGGCTGGTGCCAAGAAGAGATGGAAACTGCGTTGGGTTTTGCTTGTTTCGCCCCCTCCCCTTTTTCCCCTCCCCCGTTGCGGGGGAGGGGAAGGGGGTGAGGGCAGAAGCAAGTGCTGCAAAACGCACGCGTGTGCGTAGATGAATGCATTCAACAGAATTGGTGATACTGCTCGCAGGGTTCCGCAGAAAAAGCGCCGAAGGCGTTTCAGGAGATACCCCGTGCGTCAGCGCGGGGAGCTTTAACTTGCACTCACCTGCAAAAAAGGGGTACATTCCCATCCTTCTTCTTACCCAACAATTGCTATGGAAACGGAAAGAGATCCCGACGAAATCAGGAGCATAGTCAAAGAAGTAGTATTAGATCAGCTAGAACCGAAATCTGGCATGATAAGTCCGGATGACAGACTGGTGGACAGTGCAGATATTACAGATGGCAAAAAAGGCGTGTTGGGTATAGAGCCAGCAGATCTTCTTGCGATACGATTTCGGCTGAGAAAAAAGCTTGGTTTAGAAAAGGTGGACCCACAAGCAGCCATGGCGTTTCTATTTGCAGGAAGTGATCCGAAAACGGTTGAACATGCGCGGGATCTTGGATATTTTCAGGATACGGTGAAGGTAGAAGGTGGGGGAGAAGGAGAAGGGCCGCTTCAGGTTGCTGGTTCGGTAGTAGCATTAGAACAGGTCGGCGATACAAAACCGTTGACCGTGGCACGTCTGCAGGAATTGTTTGTGAGGGAATGCAGTAGTGCCGGTTAATTCTGGGATATTGGTATGCCCAGTTCTTCCAGACGGCTGCAGATTTCACGCTGGAGCGTATAGAGAAAAAGCAGACGATCACGACAATCATAACGCATGGCGATGGCCAGTTGTGCGTACAAGCTGAGCGTCCCATCATTATTGGTAAGATCGTGGTTGATGCTGAGTTCCGGGTTTTCCGTATCAACGCGATGTATGCAGAACATTTCCAGATCACGGCGATCCGCAGTGATGTGATCAACCAGCGTTTGTATTGCAGCGTTGTCTATACGCTGTGCACAAGCAAAGAGCTGTTGGTGTAAACGCAGAATGCCGTTTTCAATCTTTTCCAGCAGGTTCGTAATTGTGTGATGATTCTGTTGCGTATCAGAGGACATTCGTTTCGTGAGTAGTGTTGCTACGGTGGTGGCGCTGTGCGGCTGTTCGAGGGGTGTCATCGTGATGCATTGTAGAAAGTATGAGCGGCAGGACAACTTTTTGGGTACGATTCCATTACATGAGTCACCCTTTTGACCGGTATGCGGCATTCACGGATCTTGATGCGCTTAAAAAAGCGAGCGATCGTTCTCTACGAAAGTCCTTGCGCGTGAATACGCTCAAGTCTTCCGTAACAGAACTGCAGTCTTGGGCAAACAAACAAGGCTGGAAGATCGAGCCGGTGCCGTGGTGCCCGGAGGGATTCTTCATCGATCGTACCGATCGCAGCCAGGCACTGGGGAAAGATCTGCTGCACCTTTTGGGTCACGTGTACATGCAAGAGGCTTCCAGCATGTTGCCACCGGTTCTGCTGGATCCGCAGCCGGGAGAGACAATCCTCGATATTTCTGCAGCGCCGGGCAGTAAAACAACGCAGATCGCTGCGATGCTGCAGGGCAGTGGTGTGATCGTAGCCAATGACATGCAGGAAAAACGCTTAGGGACGCTCAAGAGTGCGCTCCATCGTCTGGGTGTTACCAACGGCATCGTCACCAAGAAGATGGGGCACTGGTTTGGCCAGCACATGATCGAGCGCTTTGACCGGGTTCTCTGTGATGCGCCGTGCACGGCACAGGGCACTATCCGCAAAGATCCTGCTGCTCTCACCTATTCCTCTGAGCATGCCATTGGCAAATGCGTTGGTATTCAGAAGGGGCTTCTAGAAGCAGCAGTGCATGCAACAAAAGTGGGCGGTCGGATCGTCTATTCCACCTGCACACTGGCTCCGGAGGAGAATGAAGAAGTGGTGGCAATGGTATTGAACAAATTTAGTGATCAGCTTATTCCCCTTGATATAGGGGATAAGTCAGTGGTCAGTGGGCAGTGGTCAGTGGGCAGTGGTCAGTGGACAGAAAGGTTTAAGGAGGCCATGCACAGCTCGCATCTTGTGCAAAGGCATGTTAAAAAATCCGGCCACTGGCCACTCTCTTCTGACCACGTACCGTTCCTGCGCATTTGGCCGCAGACCTACGATACCGAAGGGTTCTTCTGTGCGGTTTTAGAGAAGAAAGCCTCCACCTGCGATCGTCAGTTTGAAAAACCCGCACAATTTCAGGAGCGGGCAATGGGGAATAAAAAGCGCACAGAACTCCTCGCCCGTATTGCAGAACTCTACGGAACGGATTTCTTCACAGAAGGCGATCAGCTCTTTGAGCGGGAGGATCAGATTCTGCTGGCATCGCAGAACGTGGAGAAGTTTGGTTTGCCCGTACCGGATTACTCCCTTGGGTTGCCTTTTGCAAAGCTACTCAAAGACGGGCGTTTCCGCCTTGCATCCGAACTGGTAACGCTGCGCGGCGCAATGGCTCTGCAGAATGTATGGGAAGTGGATGACGCAGTCGTGCAGGATCTGCTGCAGGGGAAAGATGTCTCCTGTCCTTCTGCCCTGCAGGGCGATGTCATTGTGCGATGGAATGATCTGCAGCTCGGTTTGAGTCTTGCACAGAGCGGACATATGAAGAACCGTCTCTCCCGATGGATGGTGAAACAGTTTGAGTAGTTCTTCCTGGACGCCCGTCTTTTTGTGCAGCTAGACTTCTCAACTATGTCTCGTTCAGGATTTACACGATTTGTGGAATATGCGCCCGGCACGCCGGTCGGCAATGATGAGCTGCCGGTACCATTCCAGAATATTGAGCGCAGGACAGGAATTACCTGTCGTCATATTGCTGCACCGGAGGACACAGTGGAAAGCATTGCTCTGGAGGCGGGACGTCAATTATTTGAAGCTCTCACTATTCAAGGGGAGGATTGCGGGGGATTGGTCCTTTCCAGTTGTGCGGGGCAGTCAAAGGATCTCAACAAAACTGCGGATTCCGTTGCTCATCAGCTCAATATTCGCGGAAAGACAATCGGCATCAATTTTGCGTGCAGCGGCTTTCCCGCCGCAACGGAAAAAGCGCTTGAGCTCTGCTCAGATCAAGAGAAGCACATCGTTGTCATTACCGCAGAAATGTTGAGCCGCTTAGCCGATTGGAGGCAGGAAAACATTGCCATTCTCGTGGGAGATCGCGCGGCGGCAACCACGGTACACCCCAACGGCCCGCACGAGATTCTGGAAGCGCGCGCAGGATTCATCAACGATCCTCAGGAGCTTCTGGATTTGAGGCGAGTGGACGATGCTCTGGATGCGCAGGGAAATACCGGACCGCGCGATTGTATCCTCATGGACGGAGCGCAATTGTACCGGCGTGCACCGGCGGACATGCTGGCGCTTGTAGAAGCGAGCCTGAAACGCCTGGGACTCGGGCTTGCAGACCTCTCTACCATTGTGCAGCATCAGGCCAACGGAAGATTTGCACAAAAACTCCGCAAGCTTCTTTCAGAAAAAGATGGAGGAAAGGATGTGTACGTCGTCGACGAAATTGCGCGCATGGGTAATGTAGGTTCCAGCTCCATTCCGTGCGCTCTCACGCACATACAAGATGATTTTGCAGACGGGCAGATCATTTCCTGTCCTGCCGTCGGTGCAGGACCAGACTGGAAGCGTGGGCAGCTTAGCCAGGGAATTGTGACGTTCCGGGCATCTGCGCCTGAAGGATAAAAGTCCATTCCCTCTCAAGCAGAGAATTTCCTCTGAGAGCGGAAGCAGGTATATACTTTTTCTCCCATGGACCCCGTCTTCGAGATCAAAGCCCGGCTGCCCATAGAAGAACTGGTTGCCAGTTACTGCCAGCTCAAAAAGAAGGGCAGGGGATTTGTTGCGCTCTGTCCGTTCCACAATGACACGCGGCCCAGCATGACCGTTTCCCCGGACAAGGGAATCGCGTACTGCTTTGCCTGTAATTCCGGCGGAGACATCTTCAGTTTCTATCAGAAGATCGAGAACGTGGATTTCCGTCAGGCGCTCATCGATCTGGCTGAGCGCACCGGCGTAAAGCTGGAAACCACCATCCCTGTCGAGCGCACGGACAAAGATGAAAAAGAACGCGCGCGTGCATGCCTTGTTGCCGCTGCAGCGTTCTATCAAAAACAATTCACAGCCTGCACCAAAGCAACGGAGTATCTGGCGCAGCGCGGCATTGAGCAGGCCATCATCGATACGTTCCAGATCGGCTATGCGCCGGACTCCTTCTCCGATACGTACCAGCATTTACTCAAAGAGGGGTTCAGCCGCAACGAGATTCTGTTGGCAGGACTCGGCGTGCAGAAAGATCTTGCCGAAGGAAAAATCTACGATCGCTTCCGCAATCGTATTATGTTCCCCATTCTGGATCAGCGCGGGGACATTGTGGGATTCGGCGGACGCACCATCGGCGAAGATGATGCCAAGTACATCAATTCTTCCGAAGGCCCTCTCTACAATAAATCCACCGTACTCTACGGGCTTTCCTACGCACGCGATGCCATACGCGAGAGCAAAAAGGTCATTCTTGTAGAAGGATACTTTGATGTCATTGCGTGCCATCGCGTTGGCGTGCAGAACGTGGTGGCGGCAAGTGGAACGGCGCTCACACAGCAGCACGTGAAAATTCTTAAGCGGTATGCAGATACCGTTATTCTGAGTTTGGATCAGGATCGTGCGGGGCAAGATGCATCCCAGCGGGCATTCTGCCTGTGCAAAGCAGAAGGGATGAACGTGACCACAATCACTTTGCCGCACAAAGATCCCGATGAAACAGCATGCGCCGAACCCGTCGTATTGCAGAAACTTCTGCAGGATGGGGGAGTATCGTACTTTGATTCTGTCTTGCAGGAACTGCAAGCACTCGATCTCTCCTCCGCACAGGGGAAGCACGAAGGCATGCAGAGAGTCTTGCCGCTCCTGCAGGCCATGACATCTTCCGTTGAGCGCGAACACGAAATGCAACGCGCAGCGATGGCGCTGGGAACAACGCCGGTGGCATTTCAGGAAGATCTGGAACGCTTTGAAAATGCCGTGCAAGTCCCTTCCTCCCCGCCAGTGCAGGACTCATCGGTGCACGAAGAGCAAAAATCGTCCCCCTTCTCCTGTGTAGAAATTACTCTGGGGCTCTTCCTCCTCTATCCCGCACAACGGGCGTACCTGAAAGAGATGATTGAGCCGGAGGAAGAGTTTGCCTCAGCGCTCTTTACTGCGCTCCAGAATGCTCCGGAAACAGAACAGATAACGGTCGACATCCTCGATTTACCAGAGGAGCTCAGGGAGCGCGCGGCAATTCTGCAGATGTTCTGCGAACACCACGGATTTACGGATTGGTCCGAATCCGTAGCGCAGCGCGAGATACGGCATAATGTACAGCAGGCTAACCGGGAACTGGTACGCAAGAAACAGCGGGCAATCTCGCGGCAGCTCCTTCAGGCTGGCAAAGAAGGAAAAACAGCCGAAACAGAACAGCTGATGATGCAGTATCAGCAGGTGCTTAAGCTGGCAAAGATGACATCAATTTCCTAAAGAAATGTTCCACTTTCTCTTTTCAAATGCGTTTTTGGCGTCTACCCTTACACGCCAGTCGCGTACAGCAGTTTCGTTGTCTACTTTTTCCCGTGATGTTGCATGGCTTCGCACCCCCGGAAATTCATTGCACAGCCCACCGATGATGATTTAAAGAAGTTCCCGGAAGCGGTTAAACATCTCATTAAAAAAGGGCGCGAACAGCGTTACGTTACGCACCAAGAAGTGATGGCGGCTATTCCGGATGCGGAGGAAAACATCGATCTTCTTGATGAAATCTACGCACTGCTCGTGGATCTTGGTATTCAGGTGATCGACGTAAAGGATGCGCTGATTTGGGAAAAGCAGGGAAAGCAGGCACTCGATATTCCGGAACCTGCGCAGGATCTTACGGAAATCGCCACTTTTGATGAAAAAGACGGAGGGGATGATGAAGGGGATGACGATGACGATGACGATATCGAAGGAACGGTCTCCAAAGTGGAGAAAGACAGCAGCGGAGAGACGCTTGATGTTATTGCCACAGCAGGTATCAACATCGACGAACGCGATTTGAGTGATGATGAACGCAGCAAGCGCCGCCGCGAGCGTGAAGTGGATCTTCTGGAAATCAGCAACGACTCCGTGCGCATGTACCTCTCTGAAATCGGACGCGTCCCCCTGATCGATGCAAAGAAAGAAGTGGAACTGGCACGGCGCATCCGCAAAGGCGATGCTTCCGCAAAGCAGCAACTGGCAGAAGCGAACCTGCGATTGGTCGTTTCCATCGCCAAAAAGTACATCGGCCGCGGTCTCTCCTTCCTCGATCTGATCCAAGAAGGCAACATCGGCCTCTTCCGCGCTGTGGAAAAGTTCGATCCCGAACGCGGATTCAAATTCTCCACCTACGCAACGTGGTGGATTCGTCAGGCAATCACCCGCGCAATCGCGGACCAAGCGCGGACCATCCGCATCCCTGTCCACATGGTGGAAACCATCAACAAACTCACGCACACCCAACGCAGACTAGTGCAGGAACTTGGCCGTGAACCAACCGTGGAAGAACTGGCCGTAGAAATGGAAATGGATATCAAGAAAGTGCGGCACATTCAGAAAATCAGCCAAGACATCATCTCCCTAGAATCCCCGGTGGGATCAGAGGAAGACAGCAAACTCGGAGACTTTATCGAAGATGAAGATGCCGTGAATCCGTTCGATGCCACCAACAGACAACTCCGTAAAGAAAATGTCCACGCAATGCTCGAATTTTTGACTCCGCGTGAACGCAAAATTATCGAAATGCGTTTTGGCCTGAAAGATGGCATCGGCCACACGCTGGAAGAAGTCGGCAAGGAATTCGGCGTTACCCGTGAACGCATTCGTCAGATTGAAGCCAAAGTACTACAAAAGATGCGTGATCATCCGCGTTCCATGACCATCAGAGAACATGGTGGTGCCCCCAAGCGTGTGGGCTTCTCTGCTGTTCAAGCATTTAGCCAAGGCAAGCTCTGCCCGGAATGCCGCCATGGCACACTGGTAGAAGTGATCAAACTAGGGGTTCTGCTTCTTAAGTGCGATAAATGCGCGTATGAGGTGGAGCGGTAAGAGAGCAACGGAGATTGTGAGTATTATTCTTCATCATCAGCAAGAGCTGTTGCTTTCTGTAAGCGTTCGCGCAAATCAACCGTGAGCTCTTCTTCAAATTCGTGGCCTTCCGCAGTTTCCAGACTTGTACCGATAATAGCTCTGATATCGATTGCTGCTTGGCGCGTCAAAATCAACTTTCCAGATTCTAGGAGCGCGATTTGCCGTGCGACCGGTTCAAGTATCTGTTCTTGGAGCTCTCTACTCAATCCAACAGCCATAATATTTTTATAGTAGGAGGGGAATGCAAGAGATGTCAAATGGCTATTGGTGTTTTAAATGGGAATACCGCTCTTAAAGTGTGATAAATGTGCTTATGAGGTGGTGAGGTGAGCGGAGTGGAGGAAGGGGTGCTTGGAGCCCAAAACACCATAGCAAATATTACAAATGCAACTTTTTATCGATTTCCCTTCGCTCGATTGTGTCTGATGCACAACATTTCACAATTCTTAGCGATTGTTCCACCTCCATTAGTCCAAGCTTTTACATGGTCTGCTTCCATTTCACTTATGCCCCATATTTTACTTTTGTTGACATCATGCCCCATAGCGCAATCGGGACAATTAGATTTGCCTTTCGTTTCAGCTTCCTTAGTTTGTGTCTTGTAAACGCTTTTCTTTGTTGCTTCATCGAATACCCGGACATTAAGCAGCTTAGTATCGGTAGAGCCGCCGAGTATGTACTCAAAAATTCCTTTGCGGTTTTTCACGTAAGGATCGCCGTATCGGTCATGTACTTTTACAGATACTTTCGCAGGGTCATATGATTTTTTGTGATACTCCTCATAGAGTCGACCCCACTCCAAACCGCGCATTTCGCTTTCAACATCAGTAAACACACTGGAAACCCAGTCTATTACGCTGTTAAAATAGTTTTTAACTTCGTTGATATTCTTGTCGTTACGGTGGCGGCTCATGTAGCCGCCGATCTCACCTTGGCTTACCCAATGCAATGCTTGGTGCCAGAAGTCTTGACGATTTGCTGTACCTTTTATGTACACACTCCACTTTTGGATGTTAGCGTTCTGGCTGTTGCTGAACTCCTCTTTACCTAGTGTTACAAATGGACCCGAATAGACAGCATTAAGCAATTCCTGTTCATTTAGTGGCACACCAGCAATATTAATGGTTTTGAACCATTCCTTGATCTCGCTTTCGGTGCCTTCACATTCGTAAATGGTAAGTGTCGTGTCCAGAAGTTTGCTCTGTTTGTCTTTCGCTAAACCGCTGTAATTTTGTTCCATTCCATTTTCGTCTTTAATGGCAAATTTGTCGGTGATAAACCGACCGAAACTGGTAATGCGTTGCTGCCCATCAAGGACTTCTAGATTGTCAGTGCTTACCTTCACAAAGTACAGCAATCCAATAGGGTATCCTTTTAGGAGAGATTCGATGACTGCAATTTCCTTTTTACCACCATCAGAAGCATAGATGTAGTTACGCTGATATTCTGGCTGGATCGTTAGTTTCCCAGATAGGCCGAATAATCCCTTGCCCTCGAGCTCGTTGTAGACGAAGCCTTCGCAGATTTCTTTGACGGTGATGGTGGTTTTTAAAAGAGTTTTCATGCAGTTTATTAGTTATGTTTAATCACAATTCTGGAAAAGACAGGCTTGCCATTAACATTACACGTATGTGAATGTCGCGTCCTAACATCCTCGTTAGTCTTTTGGGTGTCAAGCAATGTATACCTATTTAACAAATCAATAATCTCAAATTGTTTAGGAGAATATTTATCCAGAAAACTTATCGGTACCCCCATCATGCCTTTATAATCGCTCGGGATATTCTTTACTAGAGATACGTCAATCGCGTCATAATTGTCATATTTCTCGAATGGTTTTTTTGTTACAAACTTAATTATTTCAGCTTTAGTCATTTGTGGCAACGGCTGATGGCGTCGTCCGTGTTCAAGGTTTGTAAACCAGCGAACACCTTGTACTCTGGTAATATAAATCTTTCTACCACTTTTACTTTCCCTTATTTCTCGAACTTGTTCCAAATTCGCAATCTCTTCTGGTATCTCAAAAAACATTGCACCACCATTGACTTTAGAATTGTTTCCTAACCAAATCTTGTTGTGTTTTATTAAGGGAAATATACTTGAATATTTTATAGCATTTAAATTACCTATGATGAGGAATTTCTTATCATAATCAACAAGTTGACTTATGTATTCTCGAAATAGACTAAAAGGCGGGTTAGTTACAACAATATCTGACTGCTTTAGTAATTCTATAGATTCATGGCTACGAAAATCACCATCTCCTACCAGAGGTGTCCATTCGTTATTTTTGTTTTCCTTTAGCTGCTGTGCCACATCTTTCAAGTTAAATTCGCCGTCGCCGTCTATGTCATGTACTTCGTTGATAATAAACTTGTTGGCAGTTACCTTCGGACGGCCCTTTGATTTTGTGAGAGTTTTATCATCGCCAAGTAACTTCAGTTGCGTGTTAGCTACGGGTGAGGGCTTGTAGCTGGTGGTGATAAGCTGTTTCAATCCAAGCCTCCTAAAATTGAGCACGAAATAACGGAAAAAATTGCTCTCGAACGGATCGTCGCAGTTGCAATACACGACCTTGTCGCGAAATACATTGGGGTTGAATTCCAAATACGCTTCAATCTCTTTCTGAATATCGCTGTACTGGGTATAAAACTCATCATTCTTTGCCCGTTTTGCGTTAGAGAGATTTCTGTTTGCCATTATTGTTATCGTATCATTATTACTTAGAAAACAACAAACATCCTACATACACAACAAACAAATGTGGGGACGCAAAAAATAAAAAAGCGAAACGTAGTGGAGAAAGGAGGAGAAAAAGGTATGTCGTACAACTCTTAAAGTGTGATAAATATGCGTATGAGGTGGAGAGGTAAGCAGAGCAACGGAGACCGATGGTCATTCACCATCAGCAATAGCTGTTGCTTTCTTTAAGCGTTCGCGTAAATCGGCAGTGAGCCCTTCTTCAAATCCGTGATCTTCCGCAGTTTCCAGACTTGTACCGATAATAGCTCTGATACTGATTGCTGTTTCGCGCGTCAAAACCATCTTTCCAGACTCTAGGAGCGCGAGTTGCCGTGCGACCTGCCACTTAGCCTCTGCCTTTTTTAGGGCAGCAGAAAACGCAGGTTTTTACTCTTTCCACACTCGTAGAGTTTCGTAAGAAATACTCTCAATCAAACAGGTATCTTTGTATGAGCAACCCCCAGCTATCCATCTGCACAAAGCATGGCTTAGCTTGGCACTGTATTTTGTTTTTCTGCCTATAGTACGCTTTGCTTTTAGCATATTGTCAGTATACATTCTCTCATTTGTTAATTTTACTTATCCCACAATTTTCAGATAGACTAGTTTTTCTATGGCTAAACCTAAACTGCCAAAAACGGATTTAACAGAAAAAGAGTTACAAAATCGATATGGATTTGTAGATTTTGATCACAATCCAATTAACGGCAAAAATGCTCCCAATAGCGCTGTATACAAATTTAAAATCAAAGGCACTAATGATACAAAAGTAATAAAAGTTCTTTCTGAGAATTTCCGAGAAGGTAACAAGGAAGCTTTTATAAGAGAAAAAGAAGCTATGCAGGCATGTAGCCATGATCAAATCATTACGTTTGAAGGTGATGGAATGATAGGCAAAAATTACTACTTCATTTTTCCCTTTATTGAGGGGCGCACTCTGGATGATCAAATTAAATCTGCTTCCTATTCGTTTACGGAAGATGATGTACTTAAATTCATAAGCAATGCAATAAGTGTAATTACTAATTTATATGAATCTGGCATTATTCACCGTGACGTAAAACCAGCAAATATTATTTACAGAAATCCTGATGATTTTTTACTTTTAGATTTAGGTATATCACTATTTGTTATCGATAACCCTTCACTAAAAAGAGGCAAGGGTCCATTACATTACCTTTCACCAGAGCAAGTAAAACTATGCTTAGAGAATCGCTTCCACAACCAGCACAAAGTTAGCTTTGCAAGTGATTACTATTCACTTGGATTAATTGGTCTTGAAATGATAACAGGTAAGAAAATTGCAGACATAGTTGATCCAGATAAGTCATATGAACTATCTAGTCTTATTGAAGAAAATGCAGACATTTCTCCTAAAATAAAAAATCTACTTGTTGCCCTGTTACAGCAAAGCCCGATCGCTAGAGTAAAAAGGCTTGATGAGATTGGCGGACTTCATTTGCCAGTGAACAAAATTAAGGCAATTAACCCAGACTTATGGATACAGCTTAGAGGGGATGACCATAAGAGCTTTCTCATTAACGAATACTTTACTGAATATGAGCCAGAAAACATGGGTATTGTTCTATCTGGAGATCAAATTAGAAACCATGAAAATGTAATTACAGAATTGAATCCTCTTATTGAAAAAGGGTTAAAAATTGTTATTGATCCAAGAACAATGAGGTTGTATGAAAAAAATATTAGCTATCTAAAGGAAAGAGAATACAACAACTTCATGGATGATCCTGAGCTATCCAAAGCGGTTTATGATTTTGAAAATGAATTTGATCCATATTTCTATATCGCACCTTATTTTAAGGTGGAGGATGATAAGTGTCATGCACTTCAAAGATGTCTACGTTGTTATAAAGAAATAATTAAACTAGGAGTCAGTGAAGAAGATCTTTATTTTGGTATTGCATTAGAAGAATCGCTTGTTAGCAACCATTCACAACTTCAGGATTTAATTGATCTAATTGCTATGTGTGAAGAGTTTAAAAATATTTATGTAGTATTTGGCTCTAAAAAAAGTGCAATCACCGGTCCATGCAAAGATAAGAAGTGGCTTCTAGGAGTAAAGCATTTCATAGAGCAGGTCGGCTTAACAAAAAATATTTTTTGGTCTCTTTCCGACCTAAGTGCCTTTTACTATATTGGAAGTCATCTAGGCAATTTTTCTATTGCACCTAGTCGTGCAGGAAGGAAGGTTGATTTTGAACAATTCAACGAGTCAGGGGGAGGGAACTCTAAATCAAAAAAAAATCGCTGTTACTGTCCGCAGTTGCTGAATGATATCTATACAGATCTAGAGCTTTTCAGGAGTTCAGCAAGTGGCATCCCTGCCAAGCAAGAACTTCATTACGATGGAATATTCTATAAAAAAGGTGTTCAGAATGAACAAGTAAGCAAATCTCACTTTGTGGAAGTAATGAAAAAAGAAAAAAATGCATTAGTTAAAGGAAAATCTGAAGCAGTGAAGCCTACTTTCGTAGACCGGCTCAAAAGCGCTGAGCAACTCTATACCGAACTTGAGAAAAAGTATGGTTTTCAATTTCATGAGAGCAATAACGCTTCATTCATTGATCCTTGGTTATCAGTTTTTGGCGATTAGGTTTTCTAATGTATATGCAATCATTACATCTGACCTGTATTTCACACTATTACGTTTTGGCTTATGTACAATGCGTACATTGTCAGAAAATATCTCTATTAACCCAACATTCAAATTCTTGAAATCATCAAGATTTCTTAAGGCTGGTTTAATAAAATCTGTGGGCAATGCTACAAATGAATAGTCGGAAACGAGATTATATCTTTGAGCCTGAAATAAAGCCCTACTCCAGTTCTTCAGTTTCAACTCGATTGCAATAAGCCTATCGAACCTCGGAATGTATTTCTTAGCCACATCATAGCAATTATTTTTTTTGTTATAGCA
The DNA here is from genome assembly GCA_041678625.1 of Candidatus Peribacteraceae bacterium. Classification (GTDB taxonomy): domain Bacteria; phylum Patescibacteriota; class Gracilibacteria; order Peribacterales; family Peribacteraceae; genus JBAYNS01. The sequence goes on along the minus strand of JBAYNS010000007.1, from coordinate 3,191 downwards.
TAAAAACTTATTCTCTATTAAATAGCTGATTGTCTTGTCTTGGCTATAGGAAGATAAATGCTTAGTAATATTATCTAACGTTTTCGACGTTATGCTGTCGCGCGACCTTATTTTAACCAGCATCTCAAGAATTGCTCTATCATCAATTTTATCCACCTTCATTTTCTTTCTTTGCTCAAGTAGACTTCGATCTAGTTGATAATAAAGTATGTCTGTCACGCCATATCCGATATTAACTTCCTGTTGCTGTTCCATTTTAGTCTCACCAGATAACCTTAAACTCTTAAAAAACGCGCTTTGGTTTATAAGAAAAGTTTCCGTAAGCGCCTTTTCTGAGGTGGTATACGTCATTGGAGGGGTTGCGACGTAGTGTATTCTATTTTTTTAAATAAAGCATCTATTCTGACTTGATGCATATGACAATACGATTATCTCATTAAAATTTAAAAAGACGTACAAGTGATGTAATATCACAATATGCATTTATTTGTGGATACTAATATTTTTCTAGACTTCTACCATTTTTCTGGAGATGATTTGGATGAACTAAAAAAATTACTGGACGTAATTTTTAAAGAAGAAATCACTCTATATTTACCAAGCCAAGTAGTTGATGAGTTTAGAAGAAATCGTGAAGTAAAAATTAAAGATGCTTTTAGTCAACTTTCTACTGAAAAGCTAGAACAACCATTTCCTGAATTTTGCAAAAGATATCCTGAGTATGAAGTTATGAGAAGAGCGGCAAAAGACTTTAAAGACGCTAAATCGAAAATGATGGAAAAAATCCTTTTGGATGTAAAAGCACAAACACTGAAAGCAGATGAAGTAATTAGGGATTTATTTTCAGCAGCTAAAAAATTCGAAACAGAAAAGTATGTACCGATTGCCGATAAAAGAATGAAGCTGGGAAACCCTCCGGGAAAAAATGGGTCGTATGGTGATGCACTGAACTGGGAATGTCTTCTAGAGGTAATCCCAGATAATGAAGACTTATTCTTCATTTCTGGAGATAAAGACTATAAGTCCTTATTTGAATCCACTATTCATCCGTTTTTAAAAGATGAGTGGAGTAAAAAGAAAAAATCAAAAGTTCATTTCTATGAAAAACTTTCGGATTTCTTTGCTGAGCATCAAAAAAATATTAAATTAGAAATGGAGCAAAGAAAAAACAGACTAATAAATAATTTGCTTAAAAGTGGATCTTTCCGAACAACACATCATGTAATTTCCCAACTATCAAAATTTAGAAATTTTTCAGATTCTGAAGTAAATGAAATAATTAGAGGTAGCCTTGAAAATTGGGAAATTAGAGCAGTTATGACTGATGAAGACGTATATGATTTCTTGTGGAAAATCGTCAAAGATAGAAAAGATGTTATTGAGCCTGACCTTTTAAAAGAATTTATTGAACGCTACCAAGAAGATGATTGTCTTGGTCTTCGCGAAGAAGAATTGAGACTTCTTGGGTTCCCTGTTTAATAATTTAATAACTCTATGTCGTTAAAAAAACCGCGCACTTACGCACGCGGTTTAGAGTCTGTGTAAAAAACGTGACTACATGCAGCACTTCTTGCCCTTTACCCGCATTCGCCCCCCCCGCATTCGCGGGGCAGGGCTACGGACGGGTTACGCGTACGGGCGCTGTCAGGCGTAACGAAGAGATGTCCCGACCGTAAGGTCGGGGAGCTTCACAAGCAGAACAACTGCAGTGTGACTTTCAGGTTTGTGACCCTATGTATACAAACTACTATACTTTGTATATATCTGTAAAAAGATGCCAACAAAGTCTATGAAGCCATTCAAGCGTACATGTATATGAATTATTTGGACCTCTTCACAAAAAGTGGTGCATGAATGAATCCGAAACCAGAGCCAAGTTCATTGACCCCAAACTCCGTGCAACAAAAAACCACGCACTTACGCACGTTTTGCGCCCTCACCCCCTTCCCCTCCCCCGCAACGGGGGAGGGGAGAAAGGGGAGGGGGCGAAACATTTCCTCAGGCATAAAAAACCGCGCACTTACGCACGCGGTTTAGAGTCTGTCTTAAAAAAATGTGACTACATGTAGCACTTCTTGCCCTTTACCCGCCTTCGTCCCCCCGCATTCGCGGGGCGGGACTACGGACGGGTTACGCGTACGGGCGCTGTCAGGCGTAACGAAGAGTAGAGATGGCGGTCTAAATTGATCGTTGCTTGACTCGTGTCTGATTAGGTGTACCATCGATCACCTATGAAAGACCAATCTCTCCAGCAATCGGACTTTCTGCTCTACACCTCGTCAGATGGTCAAATAAAGGTGGATGTGTTTTTTGAGGATGAAACAGTATGGCTTACGCAAAAACGCATGGCAGAGTTGTTCGGCGTTGATGTTCGTACTGTAAATGAGCATCTTTTGTCTATTTTTTCTTCTGGTGAACTGGCAAAAGAAGCAACTATCCGGAATTTCCGGATAGTTCAAAAAGAAGGCGATCGTGATGTGGAGCGTGAAGTTCAATTTTATAATCTTGATGCAATCATATCAGTTGGTTATCGTGTTAATTCCAGGCAGGCAACACAGTTTCGAATATGGGCAACCGGTACGCTTCGCGACTACATTATCAAAGGGTTTGCATTGGATGAACAACGATTGAAAAACGGATCAAAATTTGGCAAAGATTATTTTGAAGAACTTCTTGAGAAGGTACGGGAAATTCGTGCAAGCGAACGAAGATTTTATCAGAAGATAACGGATATTTTTGCTCAATGCAGTGTGGATTATGATCCTCAATCCGATATAACCAGAACGTTTTTCGGTACAGTTCAAAATAAGCTCGAGTGGGCGATAGTTGGCAAAACTGCCGCAGAGATTATTGCCGAACGAGTTGATAGCAATAAGCAAAATATGGGATTAACAACCTGGAAGAATTCTCCAAAAGGAAAAGTATTGAAGAGCGATGTTACAGTAGCAAAGAACTATCTTTGCTCTGAGGAATTATCAAATCTAAACAGAATTGTATCTATGTACTTGGACTTTGCAGAACTTCAGGCTTCTAAGCAGATTCCTATGAAAATGACAGATTGGGCAGAAAAGTTGGATGCTTTTTTGCAGTTCAATGAGTATGAAATATTGAAAGATGCTGGTTCGGTTTCGGCAGAAGTTGCTAAAGCTCTTGCAGAAAAAGAGTATGAATCATTCCGCATTGAGCAGGAT
>JBAYNS010000006.1:0-23418 GCA_041678625.1 Candidatus Peribacteraceae bacterium | reverse complement strand
GGTATCGCATTTATGCGCGCAATGTACGTCTACAGAAAGACGAGATAGACATTGTTGCGTATGATCCGCAGGAGCGATCAGTCGTCTTTGCGGAAGTAAAAACCCGGGCACGCACTTCGAAAGATTTTCGACCGGAACTCAATATAACTCGTGCAAAAAAAGAGCATTTACTGCGCGCAGCTCGCGCATGGGTGGCGTTACATGAATACGAAGGAAGTTTCCGACTTGATTTGATTTGCGTAGCAGAAGGACAAGTGATTCATCACGTAAAAGATATGGCGGTGGATTGTGAGTAGTTCCTAGTTCCTAGTTGCTCGTTTCTCGTTATCAACTAAGAACGAGCAACTAGGAACATTCTTACTACCACAATGATATGACAGTCGTAGCTCTGTTCTCGAGCACCCGTTTTGCAGGCCATCTCTGCTCACCTTCGTCACTTGCAAGCATCTCTTCCCATATGCGCTTTTTCCCCTTTCCTTTCAAAAGCATTAGCACCTCCTGTGCTGCTGCCAGGGGATTCAATGCTAGAGATACGCGATCATGCACGGCAAAGCGATCGGTTTGCGTGTGGACAACGTATCGCTGATCTCCCAGAGCCTCCTCTGGCAAAGGAGGAAAGAGCGATGCGATATGTCCGTCTTCACCCATGCCGAGTACAACGATGTGCGGCAGATATTCCGTAATCATTTCCTTAAATCCTTGTGTGTATTGCGCCATGCACTCCTCTATGGGCAAAGTGGTGTCAAAGAAAAGCATTTGCTCTTCTGGAATCGGAGCATGAGCCAGCAGCGTTTCGCGGATCAACCGCTGATTGCTCTGTGGATTCTGGGGGTCCACATAACGTTCATCTACTAAAAAGATCCACACCTTCTGCCAATCGATATTTTCTTCGCCCAATGCGTCGTAGATCGTCTGGGGAGTGGAACCTCCAGAAAGGCCAAGAATACACATTCCGGTTTTTGCGATTGCTGAAGCAATGCGTCCACGCAGAATTTGCGTCGCTTGGGTTACAAACTCCTCTTCCGACTGTGTCGTAATAAGACGATATGGCACAATGATAGTATACGGATTCTCAAGATCCTGACGATAAAAAGGAGTTGAGCTGTTTTGCGAGCAAGGAGAACTTCCCAGACAGATACCAGGCGAGTACACTGAATAGCAATCTATGCCACGGAAAAAGCCCACAGACACCTGGCACGAAAAAACGGGGTTCATCGTGTGGATGTTTTTTGTTCTTTGTTTTGCAGTGGTGGTGCAACAATGGGAGAGAACACATTCATCGAACGAACTGGTAGCAGATATAGGGATTTCCGAAAACAATGATAATGATGCTATATCCAATTCCTTGGATACAAATGGATTCCGTTATCGTCGCGCACATGGTTCCATACAAAAAACTTCTTTGCAGCAGTCTGCAGAAGGTGTGCGTCTTGATGCCGAAACCAATCATATTATACGGACAGGACCAATTGGTATTGATGCAGATATTTTCAGCAACTTCGTTGCACAGGCTGAGCAGCAGGTTGCCATGATGCTTTACGAATATACGGGTAATGAACCACCGATGAACGGGCAATACTACCTTTCGCCTGTCTTACTTAGCCATCTGTCATTACAGGAGCAGGCAGCTTATCAGCAGATGGAACAATCTCAGCGCATCATAAGACAATTACAGCCTGACAAGGCATATTACCTGTATGTATATCCATTTGAAGATGATGCAGATCATAGTCTTTTCATCACAGAAGATTCGACATTGGAGCTCTACGAGAACTGTGGAGACGGCATTATTCGTGGCGCGGAAGAGTGTGATCAGGGAGAATTGATAGCTGATGTAGCGCTGCAGGACGGAGACGGATGTAGCATTGCTTGTCATCTGGAAGACGGATTTATCTGCGAAGGATCCCCAAGTGTGTGCAGTGAAGATACAGATATTTGTCAGGATGCGGCGGACTGCGAAGCAGGTATGATTTGTACACAAGGAATATGTGTACCATTAGAGCAGGAGCAGGTCTGTGGGAATGGCATCTGCGAAGGTGGCGAATCAGCATCCCCGTGTGAACCGACAACAGAGAATCCTCATCTCTGCGATGGACACATCCTTTGTGTTGAGGATTGTGCAGCAGGAGGACCAGTATGTGGTAATGGTGCATGCGAAGGTGAGCTCGAAGAAGCATCCTGTCCTCAGGATTGTGCAGAAGATCTAGAAGGCGAATGTAATGCTATGGAAAATTGTGAAAATAAGGATTGTGGAGACGATGGTTGCGGAGGTAGTTGCGGTGAATGCGAAGAGGGAAAAACTTGCGAAGAGGGAAAATGTGAAGATAACGATCTTCCCTTAGTCCATATGCCTGAACTTATCTCTGTTGGAGAAAGTGAATGCTGGGACCCTGATGGATATAATACTTATATGGCTACTACTTGTTATGATAAAGAACAATTAGATCCGAATGACCCAACAGTAAGACCCAAAGATGAATGTGCCAATCAGAGTTATTTATACGAAAGGATCTGTGACCCCGGTGTAGGAGTTTGCACAACGATAGGCGTTCAATGTCCTAATGGATGCAGTAATGGGAAATGCAATTCTCCTAGAGGAAATGAATGTATTGATACTGATGGAGGAATGAATTTTTATGCAAAAGGAGAAGTTTCTTATGAGAATCAGGAATTCAGTGATAAATGTTGGACAGATAATGCACTGCAAGAGTTTTTTTGTGATGAATATATTGGTGGGATAGGTTTTAAGATGCATCCTTGCGAATATGGATGTAGGGATGATGCGTGCGAAAGCGAAGAAGCGTCCTGCTCTGAGGACTGTGTGAATTGTGCACAGAATGGTGAGAAGGTATACGGGAATTCTGCGTTTGGTCCCACGGAGTGCTGCAGCCAGAATGCCGGAATAAAACCTACCAGTTTCATTAGCGGAGAAGTGTGCGTGACATCCAACGATGGTTCGCAAGGCACCTGTGTTGAGGATTGGTGGGTTACCTGTGGTGATGGTCTTTGTATTCTTCCGGAGGAAGATCAATGCAATTGTCCGCAGGACTGTGCAGAGTTGTAATCAGTGCCAAGTCACTCCTTGTTGTGTGATCCACGCATCCGCTTCCTGCGGCCCTTTACTACCAGAAGGATAATGATGCAGCGCAGTGGTCGGTTCATCCAGATGTGCCTGTAGAGGATCAATCAAATGCCAGGCAGTCTGTACTTCATTGAAGGAAAGAAACCAGTGCCGCTTGCCGTGAATAGCTTCCAGAATCATCAGGCTGTGTTCCGGCAGGCAATCACCCATGCAAACAAGAGGATCTGCCAGCACCAGTGCCCGGAATGAGGGGTTCGTACCGCCCATTTTTGTTTGCAGATGCAAGCGCATGCCTGCTTCGCCTTGTAGGATAATGTGCAGACAATTGGGGTTAGCTCCTTCACCCACCTCTGTTGGTTCCTGAAACTGAATAGAAATACGCGTCTCTTTCTTCTCCAGGCGTTTGCCGGAACGCAAATAGAAAGGCACACCCTGCCATCGGGACGCACGGCTGAGAAGTTTAAGAGCAATAAAGGTGTTTGTTCGTGAATCAGTAGCAACACCTTCTTCTTCCTGATATGCCGGCACAGTTGAGCTGTGAACTTCTCCAGCATCGTACTGCCCCTGCAGGATGACAGTGTTCAGATTTTTAGCTGGGGGCAAATAAAATTGCTTCAGCGCACCAAAACGGCTCTTGGGGATGGATTGCTCCGTTTCCACTAGGGGCATCGTTAGAAGAGATGCAACCATGAGCATATGACTCTGGAACATATCGCGTAGTGTTCCGGCATGTTCAAAATATCCTGCGCGCCCTTCAATCCCTGCGGCCTCAAAAGAGGTGATTTCCACATGGTGGATGAGTGCATTGGCAAGCAGTGTTTCTACCACAGGATTTGCGTAGCGCAGGTAATAGATATTGCGTACAGCTTCTTTACCAAGGTAATGATCAAGCAAATAAATTTCTTCTTCGCGAAAGCAGCCGATCAATGCATCACGAATTGCTTGGAAACTTTCCTGATCGTTCCCCACAGGCTTCTCTACAATGCATCGCAATGGAATTTCCGGCGTGTGCACTCCCCCCTTGCAAAGGTTCTTTCCTACGGCGGAAAAAACAGAAGGCGGGACAGAGAAGTACATCAAACGCACAATGCCACTCCATCTTTTTTCCAAATTCTTTAAGATCTTTGCGAGCGCAGTAAAGTCATCAGGCGAATCATATTCACCTTTGTAGTAGTGCACATGCTCCAGCATTGCGGTCAGCACCGATTCATTCACTGCAGGGACGTGTGTGTGCACCGCATCCGCTACCAAAGAGCGAAACGCTCCATCATCCATTGCAGACCGTGAAAATCCTACAATGGCATATTGTTCGGGCAAACGTTTTTTAAGCGCCAGAATATAGAGCGCTGGATAGAGCTTGATTTGTGCCAGATGACCAGAGGCGCCAAAGAGCACCAAACTGAATGGCGATGGAGCTGCAAACATGTGTCGCAAAGCATAGCACAGCACACCAACGCGCATCGCGGAATAGCAACAAGAAACGGAAAACGGTACACTACCCTACAACTTTCCCCTCTTTCTATGGCATTAGACGGCAAACTCAGCACAATCCGCTTCGGTCTTGCCTGTGGCGCAACGTGCTTTCTTGGAATGCTTTTCCTTGGCGTGCTTGCTGCATACTTTGGTTACGGTCTTCCAATGGTTCAGGTTATCGGCAGCGTGTACTGGGGTTTTGAGCCCACACTTCCTGGCAGCGTTATCGGCGCGGCATGGGGCATGGCAGATGGGTTTGTTACCGGTTGGCTGTTTGCCTGGTTCTACAACAAGCTCTAAAAGAGCCCTAATGTAAGCCACAAAATTAAGCATATTGAACTCTGCATTAAAGCAGTGTAGCGTCAAGTTTGCTTATGATCAGCTCTAATGAGCATGGCGCACAACAGGCAGATGGGGAACCGGGGGCTTTGCAGCATGCCAGAGGAAGCATCCCCGATATTGTTTTAGAGGCTGACTACAGGTTCTTCTGCGAGGAAATTGGCAGGGATATACACCATAACAAATCGGAAGATTACGATCCCATGCGCAGACGTATTTTAGGAGCATTGGATTTGGGAGACATCAGACCTCAAGAAGCAGATGAACTTCTGGACAGATTGAGCATACTAAGAACGCAGAATACTGAAGAGCGCCTGTGTCTTATGCTGCGGTATTACTCTGGCCTGCTTTCCGACTACGAGAGAGTTCTTGCTGGTGCGCAGCATGATTTTCGTCTGGGAAATGCATCAGATCACACCTGTCAGGATCTCAATGTTGCTGATGTTGACGGCGAATGGCGCCCTGTCTGTACGCGGCAAGAAGATATTCCCTGTGAGAGGCAATGCTCTGCGCGTCCGCAAATCATTCCATTGTTTGAAGAATCCGCAGCGTAGTTTCTTGCATCCGTTCTACGGATTGCGTACGCTACGGTTACATCACCGCTCTATCCAGAGTGTCGCGGAGGGAACTGGCCCGAAGATGCGACCCCCAACTCTCGCTCTTGCGTGTAAGTGGGAAATCCAGCCCCTGACGGGGGAGATAGACTGTTACAGTTCACTCTTCTCTGCAGGGGGAAAGAGCTCTTCTTTCTATCACTTTCCCCCACAGTTCCATGTCGTACTTCTTTACTTCCGAATCGGTGACCGAAGGTCATCCGGATAAAATCTGCGACCAGATTTCCGACGCAATTCTCGATGATGCATTGCGTCAGGATCCGCAGGCGCACGTTGCCTGCGAATGTCTAGCTACTACTGGTCTGGTTATTGTTGCCGGCGAAATGCGCACAAGCGGATACGTGGATGTTGCTGGCATAGCACGGCAGACCATTAAAGAAATCGGTTATGATGATGCAACCTACGGTTTCGACTACAAGGCGTGCGCTGTTATGGTCAGCATCGATGAGCAGAGTCCGGATATTGCACAGGGCGTTGATCAAACGCAGGAGCACGAGCAAGGAGCGGGAGACCAGGGATTGATGTTCGGGTTTGCGTGTGACGAAACACCAGAACTTATGCCGTTACCGATTTCTCTGGCGCACAAATTAACGTACAAACTTGCACAGGTGCGCAAAGAAAACGGTCTCAAATTCCTGCGGCCCGATGGTAAGAGTCAAGTGACGGTCGAGTATAGCGACGATGGAACACCACAACGCATCGATTGTGTGGTGATTTCTACACAACATCATGAGGATGTTGAGCATGCGCAGATTCGTGCAGATGTTATCAAGCATGTTATTGAGCCGGTTTGCGGGGAAATGTTGGATGACCGTACAAAGTTCCATATCAATCCCACCGGTCGTTTTGTCATCGGCGGACCTCCAGGCGATTGCGGTCTCACGGGTCGCAAAATTATCGTGGATACTTATGGTGGCATCGGACGTCATGGCGGCGGATGCTTCTCTGGCAAAGACCCAAGTAAAGTTGATCGCTCGGCAGCGTATGCCGCTCGCTGGATCGCCAAGCACGTTGTACGTGCCGGCCTTGCACGTACGTGCGAGGTGCAGATTGCGTATGCCATTGGCATTGCCCAGCCAGTCTCTATCCACGTAGATACGTTCGGCACAGGCACCAAGGATGACCGTGCAATCGAACGGGGCATTCAAGAGGTCTTTGATCTCCGCCCTGCAGCTATTATTGATGCTCTGGATCTCTGCAAGCCGCAGTACAAAGCACTTGCGGCATATGGCCACATGGGGCGGGAAGATCTGGGAGTTCTATGGGAAGAAACCCCCCGGATCGAAATGCTGCTAAAAGCAGTGGGATAACACTTACTGCAGCTGCTGGATCTGAATCCCCTCGTAGTAGTACTGAATAATCTCTTCACCGGTTTTACCGGTTTTGGCCTGGCCTTTTGCTCCGCAGCCGGACATACCAACGCCATGTCCGTTCATCGGTAATCCCTGACACCAAGGATCAGGCTTGCTCTCGAATATTTCTTCAAAAGGGAAACGATTCCAGCCCACTTCCTCCGGCGAACGGGTCCGTCCGTCATCTGCAGAAAAGTAGGGGGTTTTCACCAGGAGTCCATTCTTGGTAACAACTTTTCCTGCAGTACTTTCCACTGCCTGAACCCAGCGGGGATTCTGTTCTTCAAAATACACGCCACCATACGATTGGAATCGAGCAGGGCTGTCATCTCCGTCATAGGGCATCTCTGGGAACTTGCGGTGCAATGGCTGCAGGTAGTACGCAGCGTAACTGCGCGCAGCGATAGCAAAGGCACGCTGTTTTTCATACGGTTCGGAATCCGGCTCTTCAGCTAATCCTTTGAGATAATCCTCCAGAGAAAGTTCATTGATGAGTACGAGTTGGTCATCGATAATCCGACATTCCAGAACACCACGGAAACGGTTGGTCGCCCGTGACCAGCTGGCAATAGTATTGACGCCTGATTGTGCATCAATACGCACAATGGGGGCGGAAACGCGTAAACCAGCTACCTCAGCTAGGCAGGAATCACCGTCGCGGCGCAGCGACACAGAACGGCCGCCTAACACGCGATCGTTAATCTTGGGGAGCACATTACTGGTGATCGTAGCTGTTGGTTGATCAAAACTGAGGCGTATGCGAATGAGTTTCTCTGCGCGCGCCAGAGACTGAGGGATAATGCTGGAAGAGTTGGGTGCGGCCGCTGGCACGAAGACAGGTGTATCTTCCTCAGATTCCTGTTCGGATGACAATGACGCAGAAGAGTTTATAGGAAGCGGAATCCTACGACCCTCCGCGCGCAGCTTAAAATCAATGTCTCCTATGCTCAGGTCATACATTAGTGTTCTGCGCGGCAATTGAATGCGCAGAGGAATAACTATCGATTCGCCAGCCCGCAGAGATTGCGGTGCAAGAATTTCCCGCCGGACGCGCACGTCATTCCCCGCAAAATCCTGCCAGATGCCGATGCGCGGATCGGAACGTTCCACGGCTACCAAGCGCGCCCGTCGCGGCACAAGCGCATCTCCTGCGGTATAGCGCACCTGAATGGTAAGCTGCCCCCCCGGTCTCCCGATGAGCTCGGTAGGCCCCATAGGCTCCAGTGTGGGTTCACGTTTCTCTGGAACATAGAGCCGCTCTGCAAGGCGCCGAGAAGTCCCGTCACTGTAGAATCGCAACGATGGCGGGCTGATGGGTGAGCCAAGTTTGCCAGCGATAACATGCGTGCGGATCTGCGGAAGGATTTCCTTCAGATAATAACCGGGGCATTTAGTTCGTCCAACATCCTTGTGGCCGACAATGGTAGGAGTCAGAACGCCGTGAAACCGTGTCTTCGCATTCAGATTAATGGAGTTTTCCTGTGCCAGGTACGCAAGGAGCCATTTTAGGCTTTTGATTTGCGGTTGCGTGGGGCGCTCTTCCTCAAAATTCCCCATGAGGGCAATGCCAATTGTTCCCACATTAGAACAATACACATGACCTCCAATAACGCCGTCTCCTCCCGCTCTGCCTTCGTAAATATTCCCCTTTTCATCAACGACGTAGTTATAACCAATGTCTCCCCATCCCAATTGATTCGCATGGTACTGATAGAGCGCTTGCATGCGTTCTGCTGGCGACCGATCATCGCCAGTGACTTTCAGTGCGGTGTGATGCACTACAAGCAGCCGGATCATAGATGAATACTGTTGGGCCCATCGCAGGCGTTCACCGTTCTCATCTACAGTCACTGTACGATCAATAGAGAATTCGTTGGGATATTTACGACGCCACTCCTGACATTCTTCGGCGCGGTCAGCGGTGTTCCCTGATTCTCCAACATCTGTGACGCCCACGTCGACATCGCCATTAGGGTCCTGTGTCAGGAAGGATTCATCTGCTCCCCACTGCTCGCGGGAAATAATAGGCGGTTTATCCACCAAATCCTTAGCTCCCGTGCTCAGAGGGTAGAAGCAAGAGGCAAGGAAAACAAAGAAGATTACAGAGCGGTGCATTGGTTTGAGTATATCGCAAAAATATCAATGTTGGGGTGACAGGAGTGCAACGTAATTGTTAACCATGCGTTCGACAGTGAAACTTTCCAAAGCGAGTGATTTTCCCTGTTGTGCAAGACTCCTTCTCTCTTCCGGAGATTTCTGAAGGCGGCGCAGCGCTTCCAGAAGAGCAGAGGCAGATCCGGCTTCCACAACAATGCCGCTAGAGCCATTGGTGAGATAGCTGGCAATACCGCATGCGTCGGTAACAACAACAGCAATCCCTAGCATCATTGCTTCCGCAGCCACCAGACCAAAAGGATCATGGTCCCGGGAAGGAAGCACCAGAACATCAAGAGAATGGTAAAAAGCGCCCAGATCATCAATGTATTTCAGAATGGTGATTTGATCATTTACAGGTTCAATGATGCAAAGAAGTCGTTCCAGCTCTCTTCCTCCTCCCACAATGGTCAGTCGTGCATCGGGCAGCCCACGGACGGCGGAAATCAGCAAATCAATTCCCTTATCGGAGGTAAGGCGAGCTACACAACCAATGTGGAATTGGTTGGGTTTGGATATTGTTGCAGGATGAGCAAAACGCAGAGGGTCAACGCCGTTTGGAATGGTAACGATGCGATCTTCCGGCCAGCCGAGGTGTATATAAAAATTTTTGCTCAATTCCGAAACAGCAACTGTTGTCACATGTTCGCTGTTCCTGCGCAATGATCCAAACCAGGGATTCTTGATGAGCCATCGTCCAATGCGATCATGTTCGATCCAGAAAATGCGCACATTCGAAAATTTTTCTGGTGGGACAAGTAATTTTTCCGAGAGGCTCAGCATGCAGATGGCATCAAGATCGCGGAATACACGGATAGTCTTTATAAGAAGTTGTTGCATTTTCCTTCTGCGCCACAGAAAGCTCACCGTCCCCCACTTAGTCACCGGAGGCGCGCCAATATCAAGTTCAACGCAGGGGATATTGCGTTTTCTGCATTCTTGCAGCAGTACGGGGCAGCTCCCCAGAAATGCCACCGCATGACCGCGTTCCAGCAATCCTTCCATCAAGGAAAGAGTCTGCACCTCTGCACCGCCGTGGGCACTTTCGAGGGGAAAACGGGTGAAGAGGATTTTCATGGAGAAGTTACAGAAATTACACAGGAAGAATTCTGGTGCTATGCCTTTGCAGTGCTCCAGCTTTGAAGAATGTTATGGAGTGTGTCCTCTACAGTTTGCATATCAAAAGAAGTGCATACGTACGTCTCCGCTCCAGCCGCTAGCGCCGAATTCTTATATGCGTCGTTCTCCACGGCGCTGACGAGTGCAATGTGCGCGAGGGGATTCTTCTCCTTTAAAAAACGAATTACCGCTGGTCCTTCCTTTGTGGGGATTTCATAGTCCACAAATGCGAATGCAATATCCGGCTGCTTTTCAATAATGCACATTGCCTCTTCCGTAGTCCGTGCACGGAGAATTGTGGCACTGAATTTTGCTGCATGGATGATTCCTTCCAATAACATTGCTTTGGCATCTGAATCGTCGGCGATCAGGAACTTCTTTGGCATATAGCCATCCTACCATCAGAAGTATCCAAGCCACAGAAGTCCCCACCCCAAAACCAGTGCGTCACTGAGTGCATGACTCAGAAAAGCAGCATGAATACCGCCAGGCAAACGCATGAGCATGCTCCACGCAGCTCCGGCAATAGCCAGTCCTAATGCAATGAGCAAAAGAATTGGAAGAGTAAACCCGGGTAATCCCCAAAAGATCAGTACATGCATACCTCCAAAGGCAAGAGCGGAAATACTCACACCAAAAGTCGTACCCCATGCGCGGGAAATTTCACGGTCCAGCCATGCGCGGAAGTGCAGCTCCTCAATCGCGGAGTTGATGCACGAAAGAAAAAGAACAACGCAGAGCGCCCCAAGAGGCGTCACGGAAAAGCGGGCATCCATCCCCGCGCGGATGAGCGCAGGATCCACAGAAAAGAACGGAGCAAGAATTTTCATAGCGCCAATTGCACTCACAGAGAATACAAGAGCAATGCTGATAGCCAGGAGTATTACTTCTCTGCATGGCCACATTTCATCAATTGGCCAGAGAGTATTCCATCCGCGTGCATGGAGCATTTTCCTGCGCCAAAGAACAGGAATGCACAATTGCAAAATTTTATAGAGCGACTGGGCAGCGTATCCGGTAATACCAATCCACAGAACAATACCTTTGGTCACGAATGGCAGCGATGCCAGGAACAGTACTACAAGTGAACGTCGTTGGTTCTTCATAGCAATCAGCGGGAGATTATTTTCTGACCATCCATATAAGGTCGCAGAACCTCCGGGATCGTCACGCTACCGTCTTTGTTCTGATATATCTCGAGCAGAGGAATCAGAATGCGCGGACTTGCAATACAGGTGTTGTTCAACGTGTGGACAAAGAGCTTCTCACCGTCTTTTGTTTTGTACTTGATGTTCAGCCTGCGTGCCTGAAAATCGCCAAGGTAGCTGCAACTATGAGTTTCCCCATAGTTCTTGCGGCTGGGCATCCAGGTTTCAATGTCCTGCATGAAGACCTTGCCCTTGCCCATATCGCCAGTGCAGACATCAATGATGCGGTAGGGGAGCTTGAGTGCTTGCAGAACTTCTTCTGCGTTGGTACGAATTTCCTCGAACAGGCGCATCCCCTCTTCCTGATCCGCACGGCACAGAACCACCTGTTCTACTTTCTGGAACTGGTGAATGCGATAAAGACCTTTTGTGTCTTTTCCATAGGTTCCGGCTTCCCGTCGAAAGCATGGACTGAAGCCTGCATAGCGCGTTGGCAAATCATCCTCTTCCAGCACTTCGTCTCTGTGATAGCTGGCTACAGAAACTTCGGAAGTCCCGATCATATAGAGGTCATCCCCTTCTATAGATTCGCCACGTTTCTGTTGAGCGCCAATGGCGTACGTCTGTTCCTCTGCACCAGGGAAAAATCCCGTGCCCATCAAGCACTCCCAGTTTGCAAAATACGGGGGAGTAAATTGAATCCATCCTTTTTTGCGCAGATGGTCGAGTGCAAATTGCAAGACAGCCATCTCCAGCCGCGCACCGTCTCCTTTCAGAAAATAACTGCGGGAACCTGCAATCTTCACACCGCGCGGGATATCAAGAATATCGAGTGCCTCACCCAGAGCAACGTGATCCTTTGGCTCAAAATCAAATTTTGGGATATCGCCCACACGTCGAACTTCCACGTTCTGCGTGTCATCTTTTCCGATGGGAACGGAATCCAAAGGAAGAGAAGGAAGCTGCAGCTGCATTGTTCTCCATTTTTCTTCCAGAGCCTGCAGGGAATCTTCTTGCTTTTTTAGCTCGTCATTTAACTTCTTCATTTCCTGAAGGATTTTCTCCTTCTCTTTCCCCTTCATTGTCGGGATTTTTTTGCTGGCGGCGTTCTTTTTGGCGCGCTCCTCCTCCGTGTGTTGAATTAATTCCCTGCGCTCCCCATCAATCTTCAAGAAGGTTTTCACATTGATATCAATTCCTTTGTTCTTGGCGGCTTTCTGGTAGACATCGGGTCGGGCGCGAAGATCTTCTAAATCGATCATATGCAAAGAGTATCGCACCTCTTAGCCTGATGCACTCATTTTCTCTGTATTGGGTTCCTTCAGGTAATACAGGCCATGTCAGTTGACACTCTTCCCCAGGCGGGTAGCATCTGCCCCCTGTTTTTCTTCCCTATCTATCAATGTCTTCATGTCCTCCTATTCAAGATTTGCGTAAATATACAGATGAACTTACAAGAGCGGTGGGTGTACTTGAGCAGGGAGGAATACAACCTAAGGATTCGGCAGTAGTGAACGCTGTTGGCCAGCAAATAGCAAAAGCAGTTCAAGAATTAAAGGTAATTGCAAGCAAAGCAACCGCATCACAATCAGGAGAGTAGTTAACTCAGGCGTTGCAGGGCACTTTCATTATTGGAAAAATAACTATCTATTTCCAAAGCAGCCTTCCACGGCTGTGGGCATTCTTGTACAATGCCCTGACATGCCAAATCCTAAACCCTTTCGGCTTGTCTCCGATTTCTCTCCAACGGGCGACCAGCCTAAGGCAATTGTCCAACTTACTGACGGGCTCCAGAGCGGAGAACGCCATCAGATTCTTCTGGGGGCAACGGGTACGGGCAAAACATTCACCATGGCGAATGTTGTGACGCAGCTCAATCGCCCCACACTTGTGCTGGTACACAACAAAACGCTTGCGGCACAGCTTTGCAGTGAGTTCCAAATGTTTTTCCCTGATAATGCCGTTAGCTACTTTGTTTCCTATTACGATTACTACCAACCGGAGGCATATCTTCCAACAACGGACACGTATATTGAGAAAGATGCCTCTATCAATGAAGAGATCGAAAAGTTCCGCCATGCGGCAACATATAACCTCCTCACGCGGCGCGATGTACTCATCGTCGCCTCGGTTTCCTGTATCTATGGGCTCGGTAGCGTGAGTGATTACGAGGCGCTGGCCATTACGCTTAAACGTGGAGATGCAGTGCAGCGCGATACGCTTCTGCGGCGCCTGACAGATATTCAGTACAAACGCTCAGGTATTGAATTTAAGCAGGGGATGTTCCATGTTTTAGGGGATACGGTTGAGATCTTTCCGCCAGCCGGCGATACGGTGATCCGCATGGAAATGCCTTTTGATGAAATTGAAACCATTCAGGAAGTCGATAGTTTTACAGGGGAACTCATTGCAGACATGGACGAAGCAACGATTTTCCCGGCGGTGCACACCGTAACAACCAAAGAAAAAATTGAACGTGCCACAGAAGGAATTCTGCAGGATATGGAAATCCGGGAAAAAGAATTATTGGCAGTCGGGGAGCTTGCTAAAGCCGAGCGTATCCGTCAGCGCACGGAATACGATGTGGAAATGCTCAAAGAGACCGGCTATTGCTCAGGGATTGAAAATTATGTGCGTTATTTGGAAGACAGTGAGCCGGGATCGCCACCCTCCACCCTCCTTGATTACTTCTCGAAGGATTTTCTCCTCTTTGTCGATGAATCACACATGACCATTCCGCAGATCGGCGGCATGCATGAGGGGAATCGTAGCCGCAAACAAACACTCGTCGATTACGGCTTCCGTCTCCCGAGCGCGCACGATAACCGACCTCTCAAATTTGATGAATTCGAAAGTCGCGTACATCAGGCGGTCTATGTTTCCGCAACCCCCGGTAAATATGAATATGCCAACACAGCAAAAAATCGTATTGCCGAACAGATCATCCGGCCCACAGGACTCGTCGATCCCATTGTGACGGTTAAGCCTTCCAAGAATCAGATTGATGATCTGACAAAAGAAATTCAACAGACGCTCAAGCGCGGCGAGCGCGTGCTCGTGACTACACTGACAAAAAAGATGTCAGAGAAGCTTACGCAGTACCTGCAGGATCAGGACTATAAGGTGCGGTATCTCCACAGTGATATTGAGACTTTTGAGCGTATAGAAATTCTGCGGCAACTCCGGACAGGCGAAATTGATATCATTGTGGGAATCAATCTTCTGCGTGAAGGACTCGATCTGCCCGAAGTGAGCTTTATTGCCATTCTGGATGCGGATAAGCAGGGATTTCTCCGTTCGCGAGATGCACTCATTCAGACGATCGGACGCTGTGCGCGCAATGTACACGGGCATGTAACTCTTTATGGCGATGTCATAACGGATGCAATGCGAGGGGCGCTCGATGAAACCGATCGCCGCCGCGTCATTCAGGAGGCGTACAACAAGAAGCATGGCATTACTCCAAAAACGATTGAGAAAGCGATACACGATATTGGTGAAGAACAACGCAAGGCGCAGCTTTCCCGTCCGCGCCGCCGACATGATAAAATCCCCGCAGATGAAAGGAAGCGTCTTATAGAAGAGCTGGAAATGCAGATGGAACTAGCTGCGCAGAATATGGAGTTCGAAAAGGCGGCGGACCTCAGAGATGAAATAGAGCTGTTCAAGCGAGGAAAGTAAGCAAAATCGTTCCTAATAGCGAAGATGACATTGCAGAGGGTTTTTTGGGTCTATAGCCTCC
This sequence comes from Candidatus Peribacteraceae bacterium, assembly GCA_041678625.1. Lineage (GTDB taxonomy): Bacteria > Patescibacteriota > Gracilibacteria > Peribacterales > Peribacteraceae > JBAYNS01. The sequence goes on along the minus strand of JBAYNS010000006.1, from coordinate 8,395 downwards.
TTTGTACGCCAGAGAAAAGGCTGTTAAAGGTACTTGACTAATCTTAAAAGACATGTAGGATATCTCTCCTATGTCAAAGATTTTCTCCACTGTCTCGCTCGCAACCCTCTTGGTTGTCCTCTTTGCTCCGGTCGCTCAGGCGAGTGAAAACATTGACGATGTGACCTATGGCGTGCATCCATGGGATGTTCGTCCTCGTGTGGTGTACACAACCTCAGATCGTGATGGTGAACTGCGTTATGGTGTGAGCAAGTACTTCTTCTATTCACATCCTGATCGCAGCCAAACGCACGCACTCCATCCATACTTCCGTGAGACCTACTATGCCCCGCCGATTGATACTGATGCCGTGCGTTATTCCATGTTCTATCGGTCCAATAATGGTGTTCGATACAGTTTGGAAAACGGATATGTTCCACGGCCATATAAAACTGCAGGGTGCGATAATTACAGCTACGGCCGTGCAAACTACCGCGTATCTCCGTACGAGTACGAGTGTCAGTAAAAGAGGGGTGATTATTTTCTCTTCTTGCTCAAGGCGCCGGGTTTCTTAGCAACAGCTTTTACTGTTTTGCGTGTTTGTTGTTCTGCTTTTGCGCGGAGCTTGCGATCAGCTTGTAGCCCCATCTCTTCGAGCGTTTGATACACATCCTCTCCGCCCATGTAACGCCAGTCCACTTCTTTTAGAAGCTTCGTGAATTGTCTTAATCGCTTGCGCGCTTCTGTGAGCTGCTTCTCTCCGCGGACATGTCCGTCCAAGACCTTCCAGAGCTCTATCTGCATAATGTAGAGGTCATGGACCTTGTCGAGTTCGTTTTGTGTACCCATAGGAGTTTGTGTGAGAAATTTCTCCCCATTATACTCAAGGAGAACGTTATTGTCAATTTCTTCTAGCGATGATACGGTATTTTACCTATGGTCACTGATGCCATATCATCTATAAAAAATTCGCCAGCTGAGGCTTATCTTGCACAGCTCAGCCATATTAATGAATTGCGCACTGAAGCAATTAGAGAACAGATCGAAAAATATCAAGGAATAATTAAAGTTGCTGTACAAAAAATGCTTGAAGAAGCCACTTCAGAGAGTCATCCTGCAAAAGACATCGATCTGGAGAACATGGACATGACCACGCACGCCTTAACAAATCTCACACATCGAGATAACAATTCTGCCAGTCACTTGCGTAATATCATTACAGAAGCAGCAGTGGGCCTTCATGAAGCTGTAGCCAACCAAAGGATTGGTGCACAACAAAGAACCCGAGAAACCGACATGGACCGTGTGGGACAATTATACGAAGAAATACAGTCCCAGATACGAAATGGAGGAACGGGTCTTACGCTTCACCCAACAGAAATGCATCGCCTCCTCCATAAAATCACACCGGAGCAAAATGCAGAAAATAATCGTCTTAATGCTCTTTTCCAAGCATTACAAGAAGGATATGTATTACTCCATCGCTCTTCTGAAGGAGAGGAAAGTTCTGACATGCATCAATTTCAAATAGCGAGAGTAACACCTCACCATGTACCGGTGTGCTTAGAATATAAACCTTACTTTGGTGATAATGATAAAAATGGCATTCGACCACCGAGCATCTTTCGAGTACAGAAAGTTACGGAGCGTAAATGGGGACGACGGCAGTATGCTCCTCTTTTTACAAGCGAACATCCCAACAACTACCCACAAGTTCTAAACGTCTTCGATAAGGAAATCACAGAATGGATCTATAGAAAATTCTCTCGAGGAGGGAAACGGCACGGAATACTGAACGAACCGGGTGTTCAAGTGCTCACAGAGAACGGCAATCTAGAGTGGCAATCGCTCTTGGATCCCACGCTCGAGGCATACCAACTGCAAGGTCGTCTGCTACCGGCAGGAAAATGGGAGGATTACATCGCAGCAAGTAGTCGTGGACAAAATGTGTTTGGGGAACCGGTCTGTAAAGATTAGTTCTAAACAGATATTTCCAGCTCAACGTGGTGGCATTCATAACAGCCTCCTCGTACACTGCTTTCGCCCATGAAGATTACTCAAGCCATTCTCCCAGTAGCCGGTCTTGGTACGCGGTTTCTCCCGTGGACGAAAGTTGTTCCCAAAGAACTTCTGCCCATTGGCAATCGTCCGATCATTGCTCACCTTGTGGATGAATGTCTGGCAGCCGGCATTACAGACATTTGCTTTGTTATCAGCAAAGGCAAAGAAGCAATACCGCGCTTCTTTGAAGAAGATCCTATGCTCATGGCAGAACTAAAACGACGGAACAAACTTCATCATCTGGAAGATCTCCAGCGTTATGATGCCGTGCGTTTTCATGTGGTGTATCAGGATGAACAACTCGGTGATGGTCATGCCATACTGCAGGCGGCTGAGTGGGTTGGTAACGATCCTCTTGCAGTGCTTTTTGGCGATGACCTCTTTATTGGCAGCGACCCCGGCCTTGTTCAATTATTGCGTGCATACGAACATGCGGGGAATCGGGGGGCGCTCGTGGCACTGGAAAATATTCCGCGGGAACATACGCAGCGCTACGGTATTGTCGATGTGGAACAGGAGCACGCTACGGAGCCACGTCTGAAAAAGTTAAAGGGCATGGTGGAAAAACCGCATCCTGATGATGCGCCTTCCACGCTTGGTATTGTGGGGCGCTACATTCTTCCTCGTTCTCTGTTCGATGCACTTCCTGCTGTTTCCAGTGGGCACGGAGGCGAAATTCGCATCATTGATGCGCTTATTGCGGGACTCCAGTCCACACCTGTTCACGGTTTTGAGTGTGAGGGCATACGATTGGATACAGGTACGCCGGAAGGTTACACGCATGCAGTAAAAGCGTGGGGCGAACAATAAGTACAAAAAGAATTTATCCTTCACTCACTCGTACGATCTTCACTTTCTCTTCCCGGGGAATCAGGATCTTAAGAATACAGTCTTTACTGAAGGTAGCCTTCACGCGTTTAGGATCAATACTGCACGGCAGAGTAATGGAGCGGCGAAACTCTCCCCAGAAACATTCCTGAATATAATACTGGTCTGTAGGCACAACATCGGTCATGGCGCGCACGCCGCGGATCGTAAGAATTTTGTCATCCACTTCAATGTCCAAGTCAGAAAGTTTTACGCCGGCGATAGGAGCGCGGATGATGTAGTAACCGTCTTGTTCATAAATATCTACGGCAATCTGGCCGGTGGTTTGTGCGGTAATCTGCCCAGAAGAAGAGACAGGATGAGCATGCTGTACCTCGGCACCAAAAGCCTCTGGAGCCGCGGATACATCAGAAGAAAGTTGCTCCTGATTGAATGCGCTGAAGATTCCGTGGAACGGAGAAGGGTTCATTTCATGAAATCGTACACAATATGAGGTGGATATTGCAAAGAGGAAGAGTTGCGCAAGTGGAAGGATGCAGTGCGGAGTGCGAAGAAAGCATCATGCATAAGAATTTTTCTTCCCCTTTTCTCTCTGCATTTCCTTCCCTACGATATCCCGGATGCTGCACGCACTCATTCAATGGCTCGTAGATACTGTAGGCGCATTTGGTTACCCAGGAATTTTTCTTTTAATGGGATTGGAAAGCTCATTCTTCCCGTTCCCGAGTGAAGTGGTCATGATACCGGCAGGATATCTGGCACAGCAGGGAGAGATGAATCTTTTTGTGGTGATTTTTATGGGGATACTGGGATCTTTGTTCGGTGCATGGGTGAACTATGCTCTTGCAAGAACATTGGGGCGCAGCGCGTTGTTACGATGGGGGAAATGGCTGTTCCTACCACCGGAAAAGTTTGAGCGCGTAGAAGCGTACTTCCGCAGACATGGGGAAATCGGCACACTCATTGGCCGCATGATTCCGGTTGTGCGTCAGTACATTTCGTTCCCTGCAGGATTGGTGCGTATGGATATTCTTCGATTCTCCTTTTTTACGGGAATGGGCGCAGGTATCTGGGTAACCATTCTCACACTCATTGGATACTTTGTCGGAGAGAATAAAGAACTCGTTCAGGCCTGGAGCCAAACGGCGCTCTTTTGGGTGGTGGTTGGATGCGGAATCATTTTGTTAGGCTATTGGAAATTTCGGGAATAATTATTTCGTTGCCGACTCTTCGGTCCTAGTTGTTAGTTCCTAGTTCCTAGTTCCTAGTTATGCAAAAAAAGAACCAAGAACTAACAACAAGCAACGCACACCTCGCGTATACTTCTTTCAGTCATGACGTTTTTCCAAGCCGCACTGCTCGGCATGATCCAGGGGCTTACAGAATTCCTGCCAGTTTCCAGCTCAGGACATCTGGCGCTTGCTGAGGCATTCCTCCACATTCCCCTTTCCAATGCTTCTCTGCAAGGCTTCGATATTGTATTGCATGCAGGAACGCTCTGTGCGCTTCTCATTTGTTACCGTAAAACATGGTGGCGGTTATTGGGTGCGTTCTTTGGTCGTAACCATGCACACCGTGCGCTCCTTGTGGCGCTTATCATTTCTACCATTCCTGCCGTAGTTGTTGGCGTTCTTTTTCAGAATTACATCGTTGAGTTACTGCGTTCACCAATGACCGTCGGACTTGCTTTTCTTCTTACGGCATTGGTACTTCTTCTGGGCGAACGGTTCCCTGTACATCGTCGAAGCATGGCACTGCCGCGCACGCGTGCATTCTTGATCGGTTGTGCGCAGGCATGTGCACTCGTTCCGGGACTCTCGCGGTCCGGCCTGACCATTTCCGCTGCGCGCATGGCCGGCCTTTCGCGCAGTGAAGCATTGGATTTCTCCTTTTTAATGGCTGCTCCTGTCATTGCCGGTGCAGGATTGATCACAGCGAAAGATGCTTTTTCCGGAGCCATTTTCCTGCCGCCCATTTCCATTGTGATTCTGGGTTTTTGCACTTCTTTACTTGTAAGCATTGGCACGGTGCTTTTTCTGCGTCGATGGGTTGCTATGAAGAGTCTTGGCTGGTTTGCACTCTATCTGATACCGTTAGGCACGGTTCTTATTGCCAAAGAAATGATCGTTGGCTTTTTGTCTTGATCAAAAGCTGATGATCAGTAAAATGCCTCCACTATTGTTCTGTTACCTCCTCTTTGTATGCCTACAGCAGTGCTCAAGAATTCGATCCGCCGTCTGCGGTTTGATCGTAGTATGACACAGGAAGAGCTTGCGCTGCGTACAGGTGTCAGTCGTCAGACAATCATGAGCATTGAGCGTGGGCAAACTAATCCATCTGTTCTTCTCTCATTTAAAATAGCCGCAGCGCTTGGCGCTCCCATTGCTGATGTGTTCTGGATGGAGGGGAGCCTTGTACCGGTTTAGGAATCAGTAATCAGGAACCAGAAGTCAGGACCCTCTTTTTGCTGAAACCTGATTACTGATTCCTAGCTTCTGATTCCTCTGTTCTGTTCTTCGAATATCCTCCAAAAATATCTGTGGTTCTATCCTGCCGTTCCATTCATTGATGCCAATGCGACAGGCGATATCTACAGGTTCCTGCAATTGCGCAGTCAGATGCCCCAACCCAAAACCGATCCCTTTCTTCCCTGAGATGCTGCATTGCAAATGCGCACCATCGCTCCCCACGCAGCGCAGTGATTCCATGCGGATATTTCTGATGCAAAAGAGTGGTTCTGGATTACTGGCACCAAAGGGTTCCAGATTTTCCAGTGCTCGTGCAAGATTCAGATGCAGGAGTGATGGAGGCAAAACAGCATCAAGAGTAAGAGAGGGCGTCAATTCATCAGATGTCGTGCGTTCCTGAATATCCTTCTGTAAGCGCCGTGACAGCTCTGGAAAATTCTTCAGGGGGAATGTGCAGCCAGCGGCCTGTGCGTGGCCTCCGTAGTACGTCAGAAGGTCACTGTGCCGCATCAGACCATCAGTGATGTGATATGCAGGAGTGCTCCGCAGAGACGCTGTGCATGTATCTCCATGTACACAGGCAACCAAGCTGGGTTTGCCAAACATCTCCGTAAGTTTTCCTGCAATGAGACCCAGGATTCCCTGAGGAAATTCTTCATGGGCAATAGCGAGCAAATGAGGGATTCCCTTTTTCGTGAGCGGCGTGATACCAAGAAGAGTCAGTGCTTCAGCAAAAAATGATTCCGTAAGGCGTTGGCGGCGTTCATTAAGTTCCTCGAGTGAGGCAAGGGCATCGCCTCCCAAAAGCAATGCTTCCAGCGCAATCAAGGGATCATCTATGCGTCCTGCAGCATTGATGCGCGGTGCAATGCGAAAGGCAATATCCCTGCTCGTTACGGTTGCCGGCTTAAGGCCTGCCTGCTCGATAAGTTGCACGAGAGGAGATGGAGCCAGTGTCCGCAGAGCAGTTAATCCCTGTTGTATCAATAAACGATTGTGCCCTCTTAATTCCATGACGTCCGCGATTGTGCCAAGCATTGCCAGGCAGAGATCGGTATCTCTTCCATCCCACTCATCACCTTCCAATGCGCGCAGAAGATGGAAGACAACGGCGCTCCCAGAGGGATTGGGATCACGCAGCGTAGAGGAAAGTGCCGGATGGACAATTGCGTATGCTGGCGGCACTTCCTCATGCAGGCGATGGTGGTCAGTGATAATCACGTCCATTCCATTCTGTTGCGCATGGCGAATTTCTTCCACGGCCGTGATACCCGTATCAACGGTAATCAAAAGGTTCACATCCTGAGCAAGGCATTCATCGATAATGCGCATCTTCAAGCCATATCCGTCATGTACGCGATGTGGAAGACGCACGAACGGTTGTGTTCCATGACGCTGCAAAAAACGCACGAGCTGTGCCGTTGCGGTAACACCATCACAATCGTAATCGCCAAAGATACCGATGTGTTCTTGTTTTTTGAGCGCCTCATAGATGCGGCTGGTCGCACGCAGAGCATCGTGTAATTCTCCGAATGGAGGAAGAACATCTTCTACTTTTTGCAATTGGATGCCGCGCCGATGGCAGAGAGCAAGGAGTAATTGCTGTGGATGTGTCTGTGCATCTGCAATGATGCAGTTATCAGGCACAATCCAGCGTTTCCCGGTAAAGGAAAAAGACGGTGGCACGCAGGTACCGTATCATTAATTCTCTGCCGTGCGCAGAGCTGCTGAATATTCTGTACGGCTCATGTTAATTTTTCTGCATTCTTCTGCGAAAAAATCTGTGCCAAATACCTATGGAACAGACAGGAAAAATCACAGGAGATTCCCTACAACAATTTACCGAAGAGCACGTCGTACCCATCCCTTCTGCTTCCCTGCGCGCTTGAGAGTCCATCCAACGGCGCCCAGCATCATGACAGCGGCAAAAATGCTCTCCGGGCCCGTATGTGTAAGCGGTTCCAGAGGTGCACCTGTGTGGAATGCAGGCAAACTCGAAAGATCCTCCAGAACGTCCTGTCGTGCATCAATACGTTCGAGCAGGCGAATAGTGCGCAGCACTTCCAGATCAATTCCCTCGAGTGATGTATTGTCACTAGGTGCAGCTGTATGTGCATCAGTAGTCTCTTCTTCCACAATAACGGGCTCCGGCGGATGTTGTTCGGCAAAAATAGCTTCTTGCTCCGCTTCACGGCGATCCGCACTTTCCCGCGCTTGTCGACTCGCCGCTTCTTCCACATCACGTGCACGAGGTGGAACGTAGTAGTCATTCCAGAGTACTTCTTCCGGAAGCAAGTATGCTGAGGCTGATGCGGGGATCAAGAGCGCGCTGATCGCTACAATGCCGCTCATGAGCCGGTGGAGGGAGGTGGTGGTGTTCATGGAAATCATATTATTGTATCGGAAAAGCCGAATAATTGCAATCGCCAGACTCAAGCAGGCAATTGAAGTACTCTTGGTCATCCAGAATGCCATTTCCGTCTGAATCGGCACGCAAAGGGTTTGTTTCGCCTTCATCCACTTCACCATTCAGGTTGATATCTTCACCGCGCAGTTCCCTGCCATTTGATCCAACACGGCACAGGCCATCACACAGATTATCTCCATCGGAATCACGTTTAGTGGGGTCCGTTTCCCCGGCCTCAATCATGCCATCGCGATCTTTGTCCTCCAGACCGTCGATGAGACCATCTCCATCGGAATCACGCGATGTAGGGAGAGTTTTGAGTAGGAAGATTTCCACTCCGTCATTCAGACCATCACCATCGGTATCCGGATTCTCCGGGTCGCAACCGGCATCACGTTCTACGTAGTTGTTTGCCTGGTCATCATCAGGATCAATACCGACTGGAATAGGAAATTCTGTCATGATGTAGCACGTGGCGCCCGGCTCAAAGACATCCATCTGGTGGCGAATGCGTCCGCGATTCCAATCTGTTTCATTCAAGAGTCCTTCCTGCAGATCCTGTATTACCTGGAAACTTGAGCGACGTCTCTGGCGTTCCTCTTCCCGCCGAGCATCCCGTTCTGCTTCAGAGAGGAACAGCCGCCCCGGAAAG
>JBAYNS010000005.1:0-23535 GCA_041678625.1 Candidatus Peribacteraceae bacterium | reverse complement strand
TTAACTGTTCACTTTTAACTTTTCACTATTCACTCTTATTCTTCATCCGGCGGAATCGCGTAGTACTTGAAGAGGAAGGTGGCGATGTCCTTGAAGACCGGTGCCGCGGATTCCGATCCGTACTCGATATTCTGCGGCCGGTCGAATTTTACGTAAATGACGAACTGCGGATGATGAATAGGAGCATAGCCGGCAAAGGAGGTGATGGTGGAACCGGTACCTGTTTCGTACTTGCCACCCGGTCCGGCAATCTGGCTGGTACCGGTTTTTCCTGCGATGCGGTATCCATCCACTTTCGCTCTGCGTGCATAACCGTTCGTCACCGCACTGGTGAGCATGGCAGTGATCGTGGCGGATGATTCCGGCGTAATCACTCTATCCACCACACGCGGTTGCATCACCTCTGTTGTTCCATCACTTTTGCGTATGCTATCGATAATCATCGGCTTCATGAGTTTACCGCCATTGGCAAGTGACGAGAATGCCGTGGTGACCTGTAGAGGAGTCGCGGAAATACCCTGTCCGTATGCGGCAGTCGCCAGAAGTGCATTGCTCCAATTGAGCCACGGTTGCACTTCTCCTGGCTGTTCGTCTTCCAGCTCAATGCCCGTCACTTTGCCAAAGCCGAATTGCTCGAGCATTTTCTGGAATAGTTTGCGGCCAAGTTTTTCCGAAACACTGGTCATGCAGGTGTTAATGGAAAATTCCAGGCAATTGGTCATGGTTACCTTGCCGTAATACGCATTGAGAGCATTGCGAATCGTGTACTCGTCTACTTCCACGGGACCCGTATCGTCATAGGTATCTGTCGGTGTCACTTCTCCCTGATCAATGGCAATGGCCATGGTAACCGCCTTGAGAACCGATCCGGGTTCGTAGATGGATTGGATCGTCCGGTTGAGATATGCACCGACTCCGATCATGTTCGTATAGCGCAACCAAATTTCCGGATCATCCGTCGGAAAAATTTCCTGCCGCTGATTCTCCCCGACGTAGAGGTAGTAACGGGCAATGTCCTTCAATGTATAGAGTTTCTCTATCTCTGCAATTTCCTGACGCTTCTTCTCTGTAAGATTCTGACGGCCCTCCTGCGTGAAAATATCGCCGATGTACGCCTTCACAATGAATGCGTTCGTTTCTGGATGCAGAAGTTCCACAACGATTTCCTGGCGTTTGCGCTCATCAATAATGATGGGCTCTTTTTCATAGACAGTACCGTAGTTGTTACTATTGAAGAGAGGCACATTCACCATGGCAATGATCTTGCCGGAGAACGGTTCCATGACAATCGCCTGGCCGCTCTCTGCTTTGTACTCTTCCAATGCGGCTTCCATAGTGGTTTCCACTTGCTTCTGCACAAAACGGTCGATAGTCAGGATGACCGTATCGCCGTCTTTGGGATCAATAATCGTCTGTTCAGCAGTGAGAATCTGACCGCCACTGGGATCGCTGACCGTGCTGATCAATCCTTCCTGACCCCGCAATTGCGGATCGAATGTTCGCTCGATGCCATACTGCGCCTCCTGAGTCATATTGAGGAATCCGACAACGTGCGAAGCGACGGTTGCATCGGGGTAAAAGCGCCAGTGTTCTGCAAGAAGAGCGATGCTGCGCAATGGATCCTGTATCTGTTGTGCCGCCTCATACGTTGGAGCGTTTTTCCTGCGTTCACGCACATCGCGCAGGGAATCCAATTTCAGCTCCCGAATTTTCGATGACATCTCCGGCGTGAGCCGGCGCATGACGGCAACATAGCGCAGTGGCCTGCTGCGCAGGAGCTGTTTGCAGTAGTCCGGATCCATTCCCACAATCGGCGCCAGCTTGCGTGCGACTGTTGCAAGGCTGAGTTGGGCGATTTCTTCTGGATCCGCAGAAATGAGGTTCTGCTCCCGCGAGACATACACTCCAGGAATAGCAAGATCCTCCACCTCTTGCATTTGTACTTTGGTGGCGCCGTAGACCAGCGGAATAAATGTTACGCGTTTTTCTTTGATACGCTGTTCGATATCCCGTGCAAATTGCCGACGCACCTCTGTGATATCCGGAAGTTGCCCGCGGATTTCTTCCGGAGCATTCACCAAGATGCGCCGGGTTTCCAGCAGAACACCCGTATGCGCTTTTTGGATCCGATCGAGTGGATCGAATGCGGCAGCATAGTACTGCATGAGTTCGCGGGGACATGTGTTTTCACCGTGCGAACAGAGTTCATGAAACTGTTCGGTTACCAGTACATCCGACAACATCTCTGCGATACGCACAGGGTCATCGGTAATGAGCGGATCAGCATACACCAGATCGAGTGTTGTGTTGGTTGCCAGAATACTGGTTTCCTGCGTCTTGCTGTTCCGGGAAAGGACCTCGCCTCTCTTGGCAGGGAGCGTTACTCCGCCAAAGTGCTGTGTCTGTGCTATATCGCGGTATTCATCGCCGCGGACGATCTGCAACTCCACAAGCCGCGATATAATGATTAGGAGACAGACCAAAAGGGACCCCTCGATAATGTACATGCGCTGCAAAAGAGAGCGCTTGCGCTGGGTTTCGGACGGTAAGCGATACGAGTATGACGACACGGTGGGATATCCTACCACAGAGGCATCCATTCATGGTTGCCCATCTTCATGAAGAGGAGTTTTCCCGGATCGTAGCAGGGCAATTCCATGATACGCACAAGAAAAACACTGTGGGGCAGGCAATAGGCAGAGGGTGTTTTTTATGGTACAATAGTGAGATGATTGAACCCAATTGGCAATCCATGGACGGGCGTGTTCTCCTGGAAACGCTGCAACAGTACAGCGCAGAAAAGGGAATCTCGGACATTCACTTCTCTCCAGAGAAGACATTCGTGCGCGCAGAAGTGCGCCTGCACGGTGTGCTAAAGATGCTGGCGCAGATTTCCCCGGAAATGTACAAGCAATTGGTACGCCGCGTGAAGTTCGCATCCAGATTGAAATTGAATGTCGCCAATATTCCCCAGGACGGACAATACACATTCCAGGCACAGGACCGCACGGTGAATGTCCGCGTTGCCACTATCCCCACTCGCTTTGGAGAAACGATTACTCTGCGTCTGCTGGACCCGCGCAAAGGTATTGTGCCGCTCGTGGAACTTGGATTCCCGCAGGAAATTCACGAAAGCCTGGAGTCGCTGGTGCAATTGCCCAATGGTTTGATTCTGGTTACCGGTCCAACGGGATCAGGAAAAACAACCACCCTCTATGCACTTCTGCAGACCATCGTCGGCAAGGAGCGCAATATCATCACCCTGGAAAATCCCATCGAGTACGAGCTGACAGGCATCGTGCAAAGCCAGATTGATATTGATCACGATTATACGTTTGCCACCGGTCTGCGTTCCATTCTGCGCCACGATCCGGATGTGATTCTGGTAGGGGAGATTCGTGATCTGGAAACGGCCCAGACCGCCATTGATGCAGCACTGACCGGTCACCTGGTCCTTTCCACGCTTCACACGAACTCTGCCGTGGAAGCCATTCCCCGTTTGCTTTCCATGGGTGTGAGTCCGTATACGTTCGCTCCATCTCTGCGCGCTGTATTGGCTCAACGCCTTGTTCGCACGCTGAGTGACAAATGTAAAGAGAAAGGAGCGGACTGCGATCCGAGCGATCATGAAACATACAGCGGCCAAACCGCGCTGCCGGAACTCCTGATCATTACGCCGAAAATCCGTGAGCAGATTCTGATGAACGAGACGGCAGCCGTTATTGAGGAACAGGCAAAGAGCGAAGGGTACCGACCTATGAAGGATTGGGGAGAAATCTACGTGGAACAGCAAGTGACAACACCATCGGAAGTCCTGCGGGTAAGCGTGTAATGACAATCTGGCAAGAAGAGGTACAGCACAACCCAAAAGAATAGATAGCGGAAAACTGGAAATACAGAGCATTATTCTGGCAGGATGGGAATAGCACAGGATGTTAGAGGATGAACACCTCGATAGTTCATGCACCTTGCAATGGAGCCGAAATTCTGCGTAATATGAATCCTTCCCTTCTGTTCGTATGCTTCATCAACGCCACCGCCACGGCCACTACGTGCTGGCCGAAACCAACCAGCGCGGCCCATGGATGCGGGCTATCGCTCTGATAGTCATCGTTGTCATTGGTATTTTTGCAGCCATGCGGCTCTTTGCGTGGTTTGGCGTTGGGAATGCCGTCCGGCAGATTGCCGTAATGCTCACGGTGGAAGGACAGGGGTCAGTAAACGTTTCCATTGAAGGAAAAGATTTTAAGCGTGCGGATGATCAGATTAAACTCTATCCACAGGACCGCACCCGCACGAGTGCACGGGCATCGGCAACACTGGCGTTCTTTGATGGGACAATCTCCCGCCTGAACGAACGCACGGAAGTGCTCATCACAGAGAGTACGCAAGGACAAAAACAATCCGCTTTGGAAATCAACCTGGTTGAGGGGTCACTCTGGGTAGCGACACCTACGGTTCAGAGTTTTTCCGGAAGTATCATCCGCACAGTACAGACACCGGATATGCGCCTAGAGCTTCCCTCCAGAACCGAAGCTATTATTTCAGCCTCTTCGCTCGCGGTTTTTGCCGCAGACGGACTGGGGATTTCCGTGTGGGTAACTGGCAGCTCCGATCCCATTCTCATTGGAGAAGGACAGCAGATCACTTTGCCGGAAAATGCGATCATTACGGATAATCCTTACCGCTATCGCGCACCCCTAGATCCGCTTGCCGTCCGTTCTCCTTTTATTGAAGAAAGTCGCCTCGTTTATGCAAAAAAACAGCAAGATGCTGCGGAAACGACAACAAATACAGCGGGGCAACTTCCTCCCACAGATGAAGATGTTCTGGAGCTCACGGAACCGCAGAACGATACCGTTGTTGCCACGAGCACGGTGCGCGTTGCCGGACGGGTGAATTCCCGCGTGCAATCCGTACGGATCAACGGATATGTCGTCTCCGTTGATGCTGAAACCCTGTCGTTCCAGCGGGATGTAGCACTACCAGACAGTGATACGCCGACTATTCTGGTGGAAGCTCTCGCCGGGGATGAAACGGTGCTCGCTGAAGTGCGCAGGACTATTCGCAGGAACCGTGAACCGCCTCAGCCGCCGGTTATCACACAACCAGCTCAAAGCGATCAGACCTATCGTACGGGGAATTCCACAATAGAAATTATTGGAGAAGCAGAACCAGATGTCGTGGGTATTGTTGTAAACGATTATCGTTTACAACTCTACCAACCGGGCGATGCAACGTGGAATTATCTTGCCAGCACCAAGCTCGATAATCTGCATACTGGGGAGAACGTTTTTGAAGTCACCGCCATCAACAAAGCAGGTCTTACCAGCGAACCTGCAGTGATCACCATTATCTACAACGAAGGAAGCACAGAAGGCGTTATTGAAGATTCTGAAACAGAGCCAACAGCAAGTGAAACATCATCGGAGGACACAGCTGCTCTGCCCAATAATGTTCCACTTCTTCCCGGAAGCCTGCTCATTACCGGGCCAACCCCCGGCGCCTTCCACTCCGCTACGGGGACATCCCTTCTTATTGAAGGAACGGTGCCGGAATCAACGCACAGTGTATATATCAATGACTACAAACTGCAGCTCTACGAATCCGGCAAGACCTTCTTCAACTACATCGCTGATACCGCTCTGGGAACCATGCACCGCGGAACGAATACGTACCACATCGTTCTACGTAATGCGGAAGAGAAGATACTGGATGAAATGGATTACACAGTCTACTTCAATCCGCGGTAGCAGTAGGAGGCATGATGCCAATAGAAGCGAGTGCGCTCGTGAAAATGGATGACAGTGGTGCAACGATACACTGGCGTTGGTCGGTTGCCGGCGATAGGAACGCCAGTTTCCATGCATGAAGGCAAAGACCTGTAATCTGATAGTTCTCTGTAATGTTCTGACTCGTGTGTGAAACATACGTTGTATCACCCAGAATCGGATGGCCGATGGAACGCAGGTGAACACGAATTTGGTGTGTGCGCCCGGTGTGCAAATCACACGCAAGGAACGCACAATTATCTGAAGTACTGAGTGTGTGATACGTCGTGCGCGCCTCGCGGCTCACACTCGTCCGCAGGACCGACATCTTCAAACGATTCAGGAGGTTTCTGCCAACAGGCGCATCAATCATCGCCTCCGGCGGATCGGGAATACCCGCCACGAGTGCAAGGTAGGTTTTCTCTACCGTCCGTTTCTCAAACTGCTTCTGGAGCGCGACATGCGCCGCGGCCGATTTCGCAATGAGCAGACACCCCGTCGTTTCCTTATCCAGACGGTGCACCAGCACCGCATCAGCAGAAAAGGGGATTGAGCGTTCACGGAAGAGGAAGGCGACGCCACTCAGAATCGTCTGCTCCCCCTGCGGCATGCTCGCAGCCGGATGCACGGCAATCCCCGCAGGTTTGTTGAGGACAAGACATGCATCATCTTCGTAGAGAACTTCAAGGTGAAGATTCACCGATTCAATATTTTTCTCTTGGAGCGGAGATTCACGAATCTCCGCTACGGAGATGATATCTCCGGCTTTCACAATGTACGCAGGTTTTTTCACCACCGTCCCATTCACAGATATTTTCCTCTCTTGAATGAGCTTCTTTGCCTGTGTTCGGCTGTGGGCCACTTCTGTTGAAAGAATATGATCCAAACGCCCTGTGGTAGTCGCCGTATAATCTGACATATAGAAACATTGTGACATGGAGGAGCATTCACTGCTATCCTTTGGGCAATGACATCTGCCTCTGACCTCCTCACCCGTGCCGTAGAGCAAGTAGTCCCGCATGACCTTGCGGAGAAAAAGCTGAAATCCGGCAAGAAATTGCGCATCTACTTAGGGATTGATCCAACGGGAGCAAAACTTCACATCGGGCACTCTGTACCTCTCCGTAAACTCAAAGCCTTTCAGGATGCAGGACACGATGTCATTTTTCTCGTCGGAAGTTTCACAGCAATGATTGGCGATCCTACAGGTCAAGATGCAATACGTAAGCCTCTTACACGTGAACAGGTTGAAGAGAATTTCCAAACATACAAGCAGCAGGCAGGCAAGATACTCGATTTCAAGAAAGTAGAACTGCGCTACAACCACGAATGGCTCGATAAGATGAATTTTGCAGACATTATGAATCTTGCGAAACACTTCACTGTTCAACAAATGCTGCAACGGGAAATGTTTAAAGTGCGCATGTCCTATAAGGCAGTCTGTCCAAAGTGCAAAACGGTGTTTCCCATTATTCGCTCCACCGACGTCTCCTTTGAAGAAATCGCAGACACGATTCATGAAGTGGAATGTCCGGAATGTAAACATACTTTTAAGCCAAAGAAAAAAGACCTTCTAGAGGAAGATCCTGTATCGCCCAATGAGTTTCTCTATCCTCTGATGCAAGGCTACGATTCCGTGATGCTCGACGTCGATTTCGAGCTGGGTGGAAACGATCAGCTCTTCAATATGCTCTGCGGAAGAAAGCTGCAGAAAGCATTCGGTAAGAGGGAAAAAGCCGTTCTTACAACAAAACTCATTGAAGGGATCGACGGGCGCAAAATGAGCAAAACGTACAACAACTGCATCTATCTGGATGATGAGCCAAGTGACATGTTCGGCAAGGTGATGTCCGTGAAGGATGATCTGATGGAAACATACTTTGAGTGCTGCACGGACGTACCAATGGATGAGGCGAAGAAGATTCTTAAAGGAAGCCCACGGGAAGCAAAAGCCAGACTCGGTCGCGAAATCGTGACGCTCTACCATGGAGCAGCGGCGGCGGAGAGTGCGGAAGCCGCCTTCAATAAAGTCTTTAAAGACAAAGAGCTCCCCGATGATATTCCCGAGGTCACAGTGAAAAGCGGCACACTCCTGATCGATCTCATCGTTGCGCAGAAACTTGCACCATCAAAGTCCGAAGCCCGCAGACTGATTGAGCAGGGTGGCGTAAAACTGAATGACACCGTGGTGGAGTCTCTGGATGCCACGGCAGAAGAGGGGATTATGAAAGTGGGAAAGAGGAAGTTTTTGAAGATTGCGAAAAAAGGGTAGCCTTCATTGACCCATAAGAAAAAAGTGCTACGTTGCCAATATGGTAACAACGAGTGAATCACCAGAAGAACTTCTTGGCATATCACTAATAGATGACCCTCAGGAAACCAGAGCTCATTTCTTATTGACCGCTTTGAGTGGAGAAGAGGGCTATGGTGTTCTTGCAGAGCGTATTAAAAGAAACCAGGCTTTGGTACTTCAGGCTATGGAAGCCTTGGATATCTCTGCTGATCATTTTGAAATATGTCCTGAGAATACGAGTCAAGCGGTGATTAGAGGCCTCTCTGATGAACAGATACAGCAGTTAGAAGAAGTCCTGAAATCAACTCTCTTATTCGGAAGATACCACGAGGAGAAAGAGGCGAAAATGTAGCCCCTTGGTTGTGAATTATTCTATCAACACCCTCTCATCATCCGTAAACACGCTGAGCGTGTATTTACACGGACACTGCGGATCTTCCGGGAACGGCATATCGAACTCGCGGATGCTGGAGAGCATCACCACGTTGCCCTGCTCGTTCAAAAGCCCCATGTACTGGCGGTCAAAGCTCTGTTCGTACACAAAGGCTTCCGGATATCCCAGATTCTTCAGCGCATTGTTGCCGACGTAGTACCACCAGAAGTCTTCATCCATAAAATCACTGTCTTTGTAGACTAAGGGGGTGGAATCGCCCACTTCATTCTCATCCACTGTGCAGGTGACCGCATGGCCTTTAAATGTCCGCTCAGATCCGGTATCGGGATCCTTTACGGTACGCCATTCCAGCTTAGGCTCTGACCACACGCATGCGGGATAGAGCGGCAGCGCGTGAGAGGCTGAAGGAGTTGCCTGTGTGCATGCACACAAAAAGAGAAGAGCAGCCGGTAGAAGAGAGCGTAACCGCATTATTGATCGTAGGAGAAACGCAGAACATCACTGAGAATTTCTAAAATACGCTTCGCGTGCGCTTGCGGAGTCCCAAAGGCACGCTGCAACTGTGAATCATTCTCAATGGAAATTTCCAGAGCTTTCACAGTCTCTTTTGCATCATCAACGACAAAGAAAAGCCACCCGGGTGTCTGTGCCTGAACGCCATCCGGCGTGACTGTGAGCGTGAGGGTGTAGGGAACAGGGATGAAGCCGAGTAGACGGGCGGTGCGCGTGTACTCCAGCGTAACCGTTTCATCCTCTACTGCAAGCGCGTGGAAATTGGGATTTCCGGAGAGCATTGCGGTGCGCAATTCCTCTACCTCTTCTGTGGAAACGGTCTCTCTTGCCAGCGGTAGTACTTCCCGGATGGATTCTTCCAATTGCAACGCCTCGGGTTGCCGCTCAGAAGAATCCTGCGCTTCTACACCGGTAACAAAACACTGCTGCACGGAAGAGACGCACCGGTTATCCGGGCAGCGGACCGGTTGGCCATCCGGGCACCCGCCTTGGTCAAAGGAAGGAAGCTGCGGAAAACAGTCCTTCATGTCCGCCACGCATGTTCCGTGCGGACAGCGGAAAGGCTCATCGACCGTACAGGGCTCCAGCTCGGAGCAATCCGGATCGGGGTTGACGCAGTCTTCATCGCAGAAACCATCGCCGTAGTATCCGTTGGATTCACAGGGATCCGCCAAAGCATGCTGCGCGTCATCGGCTTCCTGCTCGAATGCGGGATCATCGGTGGGGATGGCAGCCCATACGGAAAAGGGAACAACAAAGAACAGAGTAACGGCAAATAGACGATACGGAATCATGTATTCATTGTACGCGGTGATTCTCTTTCGGGAAAGCTGTGTTCTACGCATTACAGAAACAGATACGGCACATTTGCAGCCGTAACGACCAACAGGAGGGAAACGAGGAAGGCTAGGCCGAGGTTTCTGGTATCGCGTGACATGGTGCATTGATAAGAACAACTGAATGGGGATTTTGTTACAAATGTTGTACACATTTTGTGGAGCAATGCTGCGACTACGCAGTGCAGACACGCGCTGTCACTGTGCACCCCATCTTCAGAAGCGTCGTCTGCAAACAGGGATATGCATGCCGCCGGCAGGCGGAGGGAACGTAGACGTGGATATCACTTCTGCGCGGATATTGCCGGATCCACTCAATGAGGGCATCTACCGGAATTTCGCGCTCGTTGGACCAATCAACCACAATCTGCTTGGAGGGAAGAGGCCTGCTCTTGGTGACGGACGAGCGCATGCATGCAGTGTACTCCCGTACACCCTGTCAACGCAAGACATCGTGAACACACCATGGAGTCGAAGTGCTCCAAGTGTCTGCATGAAGACAAAAAATTATTCTTGCTTCTTTCTGACCGGATGGTGCGCCAGCAGAGGAGAGACAAAATCGTATTCCTCCATATCCCGATGGAGCTTGCGCAGTTCGTAATCCAGGAAGAGCGATACAGCGGTGCGCAACAGTACAATGATGATTAGCTTGCCCAGTTCATCCCACGTGGGATGAACAATGGTGCCAATGACATCGCGACCCACTAAGAATTCCAGCCCGAGCGAAAGGTACTTTGCCAGTTCGATGCGGATGAGTGGCACATGACCCTGCCGTGGATACAGACATGCATGGATGAAATATACAAATCCCTTCAATCCTCCATAGAAGATAATGACAACTCCTACGTAACCCAGAAGCGACGCAATGAGAATACTAAGACTCTCCAGGTTTTCCACGAGTGCCTGTGCAAAGAGGGCGAGTGGTGACATGTTTATTTCTGCTTCTATTGTAGCAGAATTGCCATTTTCTCGCCAGAAAGGTACACTTCTACAGACATTTCCCCATTCTGCTATGCCTATCTGGTTCTTCACGTCACTGCTACTGCCAGCCATTATTCTGCTTCTGGCATTCATTCGCCAGATCAACCAGTACGAACGGGGCGTACTACTGCTCATGGGAAAGTATCAGGCTACCTGGAATCCCGGATGGAAAATTGTCATCCCCGTTTTTCAAAGACTCATCAAAGTGGATATCCGTGTGAAAGCCGTGGATGTGCCCGATCAGGAGGCAATCACAAAGGATAACATTCCCATCCGCATCAACGCCGTGATTTATTACAAGGTGCTTGATGCCGCTAAGGCCGTGATCGAAGTGGAGAATTTCTTCTTTGCTGTCAGCCAGCTTGCACAGACGACCATGCGTAATTCCGTTGGTGAGGTGACACTGGATGAACTGCTCTCGAACAAAAAAGAGGTTTCGGAGAAGATTAAAAAGACAGTGGATGCGGCTTCCGATCCATGGGGAATTGACGTGCAGGCTGTGGAACTCAAAGACATCGTGCTTCCCGATTCTCTCAAACGCACGATCGCGAAAGTGGCAGAAGCTCAGCGGGAAAAGCAGGCTGTGATTATCAATTCCGAAGGAGAAGTTGCCGCAGCTGCCAACATGGCCACCGCAGCGCAGACACTGGGTTCTCAACCCGGTGCACTCCATTTGCGTACGCTCCAAAGCATCAATGACTTAAGCTCCGATCAGAGCAATACCACCATCTGGATGGTGCCCATTGAGGTGCTGCGGGCGATTGAGGGGCTGAGGAAGCAATAGTAATGGAATGACGAAAACAACCCCCGGAGCGTGTGCTTCAAACCTGAATAGGCCTAAAACTACTCGCGCGGGGGTTTCTCGATCTTCTGTCCTTTGAGGACGGTGCCCGGGCAGGGCACGTTCTGAGAAAGCATGGGTGGTCGGGGTACCTACTCCCGACCTCGTTTTAGCGTATCACAGGCCAAACGCTAGGTGATCAGCGTATCTTTCATTCTACGTCTTTCGACCGATTCCAATGGAAATGGAAATGAAACGCATATCGTTTCGCATACGGCAGAAATGCCTGCCACATGCGTAAAAAGGACACATAAAGATCGATGGAGCAAGGATAGGTATTTACCGTGAATACTCAAGGGTTTTACGGGGTATTTCATCAGAGGAACACTGCGTACTAAAACCCTCTGAAACCTTTGCAAACAGCACAAAAAAAGCAATACACTCACCGGGCTTGACCCTTAAAATCACAGGAGGATAGGACTAATGAGCAGGAAAAAAATGCTCATGTTGGAACAACGCGTAGGATCAGGTGCGTTCGCTATGAATGCATACGAACGCATGATCATCGCAGGATTAGTGGTGCCCCCCTATATGGAACAGCCCTGGTTCCCCGTGAACCAGGTACCCACCAGCATGGTTGGCGATAGCGCACAACCACACCAACCCCTGAACGAGGACGGGCTAACCGTCATTCGCATCCCGCCCCCCGGCATTTTGGTGGCACCGGTCGGATTCTACGACCGGACCGTAGCACTGGAGCGGCGGTTCAAGCGAACCTTCAACTTCTACTGGACGGGAGGACCCATCGACCTCTTCCCGCACCCATACTTTCAGACACCGCCGGACCCCGCGCACTGGCGAGAGCTCACGCTCTGCGAGCTCATCTGTCTTGTGGGGCAGTTCCCACAAGTCGCAGTTGCTTACCGGGGCGACGAATGGGTGCAGCGCGGAGGCTGCAGAATCTCCCATTCCAGCCGTGTGCCGAGTTACAGCGGTTCCCCGCAGGTTTGCGCGGACTGCTGCAATACCTACGGCGCAGAGTACCGGGCATACGTGCCCCGGGAACATGCGCCGAAGCCCCCACGGTACATTCTGGTTCTATAAGCAAAACGGAAAAAAGGGTCAAGCCACACGGAGCGCACTGCCTACAACTCGGAGTTGTGGGGAGTGCGCTTTTTTCATAATCGGTTTGCACATCTCCTCAGGAATACGTGGGTCTTCGATTGATCCACAGGTCTTCGATTAATCCGCACGTCGAAGACGTGCTCTGGGTTGGTGATTTTGAACAAAAAGCGCAGGTCTTCGACCTGCGCTCGAATGGTCGACCTGCGCTTCTAATCACAATGGTGAAATGCTCTACACCAACTGTGCGCCGTACAGCAGAAGAACACCCACAGCAACGGCAACGACTCCTAACACGGGGCGCATCTGGACACTACCGAAAATGCTCTCGCTTATGCCCGCGAGGAAACTGGGGAACCACGCAGCAGACAGCCCCTTGATGAGCCCGATCCACGCAACAAGACGAATAAGCCCCGCAGCGTCCGTGCCGACCTGGTATCCATCCTGAAGAACCAGAACCGTGATCATGACAACGACAACGCCCATAACACGCATGAATGCGTCGTTGCGCACCAGCTGCAGCACAAACGCTGTTGTTGCTGCGCTGGCAACAAGAAACGGAAGACCGACCATGAATTCCAGAATGCCGATGATGGTAGCGAAGGTAGAGAGTTCCATAACATGGCATTGTACCCTCAAGACAAGGGGAGAGAAACTAAGTAAAAATTGGACTTAACTACAATATTATGTCATTATATTAATAATGTCCAAGCGAAGGAATTCCAACGAATTACGTGGCCCTGCCAGAGAAATGGTTATTGATCATTTCTTAGACATGCAGCACATCACCGGTCAGGCGAGAGTTGTAGCGCACCGAATCCTAATGTGCGGCGCCGAAGTCTCTAGAAAAGAACGGCTTGGTAAACAGGCAATCAATATCTCAACGAATCCTAATAGATTGTTTGCCAAGATATCGCAGACTGTACGTATCGATGTTGCTACAATCATTGCAGAAGAACCCAGTATACTGGATACTTTAGGCTCTTTAAATACAACAATGCAGCATGTTGCTGCTGTAGCACAGCATTGCTTCGAAAGAACTACTGTGCCAAAAAGAGTATTGTTTCTTGAAGGAATAAAAATACCCGATACATACAAACCCATTTTAGAGATTCTTTCGCATCAGTGGCGCATGGAATCAAAAGGAAACGACCTGACTGCTAATTTCCCAAGCGTGTCTGGTTACAGTCAAAAGATACTGGAAGGGGTAAAACCGATGCTGAAAGGTATTCCACGATCAACATTGGTGATAGAGATGAAGACATATCCCATTCTGGAAATGATACATATTCTTGAAATATACGATCTCATATTTCCAGACAACCCTGAGAACAAACATTGGAAAGAAAGTGTTCTTTCAGCACTGAATCTCCAAGAACCCTACCAACAAATTATTACTCTTCTCTCAACACAATGGTCGGCGTACCAGAAGCCAGATGGAAATCTGCATGTGAATTTGCCGCATCCGCCTGCATACCCGCAAAACGTGCTTGATAAGTTGAGAGAATTATACCGTCCACTGACAAGGGCAGAGATTAGGCAGGTAATAGATGAAAATCTGATACTAAAAGACTTACCATTTCTTCTATTCTACGATCATTGTGTAAAAACAGCACCACAAGGCAAAACCGCAGGAGAAATGGCAACACCAATAAATGTATCACCACGCTCAGGCACACCGCAGAATCATGTTCCGAAAGGAGTTCTCTCTAAAAGAAGAAAGAAGAAAAATTCTGCTGCACCCGCAAAAGAAGGAGAGCCTGATCCTCTGAACACTGAGCAGGTAACAGCGGAGAGAACAAAGCTGGAAGCGCTTGTAAAACGATGCATCGCAAGCCGCAATGTTTGGCCTTTACCACTGATGCATGCAGTCTTTCGTGCAGCATCACTGATCATGACAAGTACAACCAGTCATCATGCCGTACAAAACGCTCACGGGGAAAAATACACACTGCCATCCAATCCTTTTAAAGACGGAGAAATGTATGTAACCCATGTGTGGGAAGCTCTGGAGTTTGGAGATCTGGAAGGAATAGCACGCTGGATATTAAACAATGATAAACAATTCGGATCATTACCAAGAACTGATTTGCAGGCTTTGCGAAAAGCGCTGGATGCAATGGGAGATGGGAAGAAATAGCAAAACCTAATACCAAGTAGCACCCCTTCGCGGGCGCTGCTCATAAAAATCTTTGTAAACAAAATGAAGGGGATCATTGGCAGACAAAACCAAAAATCCTATGATCACACGCTATGTCTCAGCGTCACCCTATTCAGAACGAGGATGTACAATTGGTCACGACAATAACCAAAGATCGCATCCCCGTATTCGCGGATGACGCGCATGCGCGGGAAGCGATTGAATGCCTGTATCGCGTTCAGATGTTGCATCCCTTTTTCCTCTATGGATTTGTAATCATGCCGGATCATTGCCATTTCCTGGTGCGTGTTCCCGCCCCAAAAAAGATTGCGCTGATTATGAATGTTTTCAAATCCGGTATGACATTCAACACCGGCATTCCAAAGTTATGGCAACCGCGTTATCACATTCGATCCGTAAAGAATGTTCCGGCAGCATTGCGATACATTCATGAAAATCCGGTAAAAATGCGCTTATCGGAAACATCGGCAGATTACCCCTGGTCATCCAGATCGGGGAAATGGGATGTCACGGAATGGAAAATGTGATTCATACATCCACATCCGCGGCCAGGAAATTCTTTCCTTACATTCCGCGGTTACAAATTCCACATCCGCGGCCACGAAGACATTTAATGTCCCACATCCGCGGCCACGAAGGGCCGCGTCTGTGCGTTGTACAATGTGATTATTGAGCTGCGGCCGTTCCTGGCCGCAGCTGATTATTGTAACGCCTCACACGCCCCGTCTCCTCCGCATAACCAAACCAGAGTGGTGGGAGATACTACTTACGCACATGCCGCAGCCTCAGCCTGTCTCTCTTCTTGCATAGCCCTTCGTGCACATTCTCTGCAATGAACACACATCGATTCTAGTAAACCATCGGAAGGAGGAGCATTTTCCGGGTCTGTGTTACGAATAAATTCAGCAACAACTTGCCGAGTGTCGAACTCCTTAGCATCAAGATAATTAGCAACACTTGTTGGTTCATACCCTCCATCTGTACATATGTGATACGTATCAATGAGTTCGTAAATGCACCAACGATTACTATCCCGATCGATATAACAAATACCGCCCATGGTAGGATTTACCTTATAATGCGCAACCAATACACTTGTATTTGGATCATAGGGCAACGCATCCGCAGGATAGCCTCCCTCCCAATAGGGGCGCGCTTTCAAAGGTTCCAATGAAGTATCTTCGGGTGATTGAGCCATAGCGGTAAGAAGCATTCACATATACTCCAGTTTGTACATGCTTACAATAAAATTCTTCCGCAATAAAAAACCAGAGTGGGGGAGATGGATTTGACAGAGGGGTTAGGGGGCACTAGGTCAAAATATACCTTATTTGAACATGCAGAAAGCGTGCTGCACGAATATGATGCAAACATCTATCCCAGATAAAATACTACAGCTTTGCCTTCTGTTTTGGTTCTAATGCTGCATCCTGGAATTCTTTTTCAAGCACATCTCGGAGTGTCTTATCCTTTGCATT
This sequence comes from Candidatus Peribacteraceae bacterium, assembly GCA_041678625.1. Taxonomy (GTDB): domain Bacteria; phylum Patescibacteriota; class Gracilibacteria; order Peribacterales; family Peribacteraceae; genus JBAYNS01. Next base: position 7,205 of record JBAYNS010000005.1, on the reverse strand, counting down.
TGATATCTGAAGACATAATTGAGAAGAACTGTGCTGCTCAATTTCCTTGAACCCCTCACCAAAAACCTCCTGATAAGCCTGCAAAAAAATTCTTTCTTTTCGAATATCAATAAATAATGGCCAAGTCTTATAATCATTTTTCGTAATATCTCCGTTGCTTCCAATTTTTTTCATAATTTTTATTGCTGTAGGATAGTTCTCCTTTAGAACATTAATGGCTAGATTCAGCGCCAAACCAACAGCCGTCCAATCCTCACTATTAATTAATTTTATAGCCTGTAACTTTTTGCGCATCCCCTTCAGTGCTAATGCTAAATTAATAATAAAAATTCGACGCATCTGATCGCTTGCTGATACAAGTTCATTTCTAATGAAGTTAAGTATGCTGAAAGCAACACTATAGTGCTTACTATTCAGTAATTTTACACACACTTCATTATTTAAAAACCGATCGATAGAATCATCTTTGGTCACGTTCAGCAGCTTCAACCAAATCAGGCTTGATAATGCAACACCAATCTGCGCTACGCACTCATGGGACCTCACGAAATACTCATAAGTTACATCCAAGGAATCTTCCTCCTTGAGTTTCTTAGAAATATTACATCCATATTTTTTGCACTGCTCCAAATACTGTGCAGACACCTTTCCGTCATTATGCACAATAGCATTCCTTCTTTCACAGATTTCAATAAACACACTGCTATCAACAAATTTCTCATTTTTTAGATTTAGGCTCTTTTGAAGCCATACAAATATTTTCTTTCTATCTGAAGCAAATATTCCGCTAGAAGCTCTAGTGTAAAACTTGCTCTTGATTTCCGAAAGCTTCTTTATGCTCGTAACTCCCTCCAAGTCTTCAATTATTTTATCTAATTGGACATCTACTTCTGGAACTTTAAGTTCAGACCACCCCTTATATTGAATAATCGTCTCAACAATATATCGTAATAAAACATCAAATTCACTCACAAGAGCGACTAGAAGGTTGTTCGCGATCACCTGCTTTGCTCTTGTTGAGTGATAAGCATCTTCCAATATCCCTTCGTACTTAATATGATCATCGAAATCAAGAAGACAATACTCCGATTTGCCTCTCTTTTTAAACTCTGCATTTTTTTGCAAAAATTCTGAAGCCTCTTTAGATCTTGTCCTCGACAAAATATTTAAAGCATCATCCATTATTTTGAAAGATGCTTGCAATGCTAAAATTCTATTTAGATATACACTCAAAAAACGCTTATATTGCTTATCTATATTCTTCTTTTGAGAAGATGAATCAGCCATACTCCTCATAGTACACAAACTAGCATTTTAATAAATATCAAAATTACTACTTACTTGTGTTAGCACGGATATCCTACTTCCCATGAAACTTCTTCCGGCTCTATACGCAGTCTCAGACACCAAACATTCTATAAAACAATCTGCGCAACCAAATCTCCCATGCAGAATACCGACCTTTTGGATGATGTTTTTTACATAGAATTCTGAGATCCTTTTTGACATTTTCCCTTCCAAATATTGGCAAGAGCCACTTCCGATATCGCAAGTGATGCACTTCTAAATTTGTGGTTGCTCTACAAACTGCACAAAATCTTCCATGCACAACAAACGCCTCTTCTCTTTTTTGTTTCCAAGTAGGGGAGCGTAAGTATTCCCGCATATCCTTGCGAGAAAGACGAATATCAAGCATCTCGTTTATTACCCAGATAATTAATAGCCCAATGATAATAAAAATCGTATTAACGTCCATGATATTTCTTCCACCTACGTCCGGCTTCACTGCGTTCCGCCGAGAATACAACGAACAGGTATGCACCTCTTATTTTCCATGGAATTTGCGATGAACCTCTTTTAATTGAGGGTTGGTTACATGCGTATAAATCTGCGTCGTACTTAAATCCTTATGCCCCAACATCTCTTGCACTGACCTAAGATCCGCACCATTCCTCAAGAGATCTGTGGCAAAGGAGTGGCGCAGGGTGTGCGGAGAGGGGTCAGAGACGATTCCGGCCACAAGAGCATACTTCTTCACCACGTTATAAATAGAAATGCGGCTCAGGCGGAATTCTTCCCCCGGCGGCATCGCCATACGCGCCTGATCGTGATTGCGGATGAAGAGAGGGGAGAGGTGGTCCAAACGCGCTTCCAGGTAGTGTTGCAGTGCTGTGGCGGCTCTATCGGAGACAAAGACCACACGGATCTTGCCGCGTTTTCCCCGTACACTGATCTCCCTCGTTTCAAAATTCAGGTCTTTGCGGTTAAGGCCTCTTAGTTCTGTAAGACGCAGACCGGTGGAGAAGAAGAGGTTGAGGATGGCCGAATCACGCTTGCCGACTTTGCTCTCTAGATCCGGCGCGTTCAAAAGCCGCTCAAGCTCATCATGAAAGAGCACTTTTACCTGACGCTGCTCTTCTTTAAAGCGGCTGACCATATCGGGCGGATAGACTTCTAATTCCTCCTCCTGAATAAGATAACGCAAGAAAGCACGGAGTATTGTCAAATGGTGGTTCTTGGTACGCACAGAGAGCTCTTTTCCTTGTTTTGTGCGATGAGAGTGCAGTGCGGATTTATAGACACGCACAACCTGCTTATTAAAGAGCAGGGGATCAGTGATACCACTTAAGTTCAAAAGGAGGTTCAGGGACTGCCGATAGGACGTAATGGTCAGCGGCGACTTGTTTTCCTCAGCCTTTAGGAAGGTGAGATACCGTTCTATTGCCTGAGATAGGGGACTAGAGGCCGTTTTTGTGGTGGTAGAAGGCATGATCTGAATGGAATACTGTCATCCTGAGCGGTAATTATGTCACCCTGAGTGGTAATTATGTCACCCTGAGTGGTAATTATGTCACCCTGAGCGGAGTCGAAGGGTGACACCATGTCATGGTTCGTCTCTCGACTACGCTCGAGATGACAGCTCACCATGACACTTTGCTTTGAATCGCCTGAGAGAGCGGGGTAGAGGGGTTTTCCACAATACTTCCTACTTAACATAATGCATTTTATGTTAACAAAGCAATTGACTCAATAGATAATTATTGTGTTCAAAAGCCTGTTCTATTAAAGTTCCCGGGCCGGGATGTTTCACGCAATGTTATTCCCGGTGCGTTGGGGAGATCAAGTCACTCTTCGATTGCATGTGTCACCCGACTCTTGCAATCATCGACTTGGTCTCCCCTTTTTTCATTTGCAAAAAAATCGACGCGAGATTCTCCTCTTTCCGATACAGATATCCTTGGAACCACAAAGACCTCTCAGAGAGCCTGTTTCCCGATTCGCTCAAGAATTCATGAGCCAATTGTCAATTGGATCAATCATGAGGGCACGCATAGTTGCGTAGTAGAGGATTGCCACTGCTTCACGCAGGGAACTTTTGAATTCAAAGAGCCAGTACGGGTGTGCGGCGGCGGGATACGTCTGCAGATCACCCCACCCCTGTACATGTGCAAGGTACAGAATGCGCGCAAGGTGATAACGATCACTCACCGCAACAATACTCTGACAATCCGCAAGGAGTGGACGACTGTTTTGCAGGTTTTCCCACGTGGATCGCGATGTGTCTTCTATCCGGATTACCTGCGGATCCACGCCGGCCAGCATCGCTACTTTTCGCATGACCGCTGCCTCGCTTTCCTGCGTTGCACTCCCCTTTCCGCCGCTTAAAATGAGCCGTTCCACTCCCCCATCCTGATAAATATTGACAGCGGTGAGTGTTCTACGTGTTATACCCGGTCCGGGTTCATCAAGCGACCGGACCGCTGCACCAAAAACCAGTGCGCACTGCGCGATCGGGGTCTCCCCTGCTGTGCCATCGAACTGGGAGTAGACGTACGTGGTAAGAACCAGGAGCGTAGCGCAGAACACCGTACCAAGAACGGCTGCCGCGCGCAGGAGAAACCGGATATGAGCTTTATGAGGAATCATAGGAAACTACTGCGTAACGGGCGTAATGGTAATGTGCGAAGGAATGGAGGGCAGTACGGCGCTCCACGGAGGCCAGAGCGAAATTTCCACAGCATCCACTTCCGGAAGATTTTTCAGGATGCGCAGCGCGTCATTTTTACTCTTTCCCGCAGTGGTTTTGCGAACATCCATAGCAAAGCGCGCCCCTGTTGGCGTAAGCGGGTCCAAAATGTACTGTTCCTTGCCGGAGAGATCGACCGTGAGTTTGATCCAGGAAAGATCATCCTCGTAGTCGATGACGTGATGGATGAGCCGATCCAGACTGATGGATTCTTCGATCAAACGTTTGTTATCGCCCACATGCGTTTTGAGTTCCGTATAGAGCATATCCAGCGCGCTCTGCTTATCATAAGCGAATGCTGTGTATGTAATAGCCCCCTCAATGGGAATTGACGATACCGGTTCCCCTAAAAATTGCGTTGGCAACACGAATCCCGTGTACGTTGCCACGGTGAATTCATCATAATACAAACGTTCCAGAGCGCGTTTTTTATCCGTCGAATTGATGAGCATGCGCTCTTCATCCAGCATCTGATTGGCGTTCTGCAACAGCTCCTGTTCCAACTGCTTCTGTGCGATATCCAGATCTTCTTCTTTGAGTACCGTGGTAAACGACGTTGTTCCTCCCGTTGCAGCCTCGCGGTTCTCCGCATAGATATTCAGACGATCCTCGCGCGCAAGACCGGGAAATTCCCAACGGCGTCCTGCCGGAACATTGCCGCGTTCTCCGATAATTTCACCATAGACATCAAAATCATCGGCATACGCGGAAACGGTGACGTCGCTGCGCGGCGAGAGGAAAACCTGCTCCTGCAGGCGGAAAACCATGCCTGCCTGATTCACCATGCGCGACCCTTTGCGCAGAGAAACATCTTCATCGGAATTATTGAAGACCGTCATATCCACACGGGCATTCGTTCCGGTGAAATCTTTGCTGATTTGGTCGAATGTTATCGAACGATGCACCGTAACAGAGAGTGGAACAAGATCGAGTGTGCGCACCCGCGAAGGAATATTGCTCACCAGTGCACCAGACTGAACTAGGAAAATATTCGCCGTCTGGGTAACCGTATCGCCATGCGGCCATACCCGGATTTCCGCAGATGGCAGCAGGCGAAAGAGGACAAAGAAGAGCAGAACCACACTGACAAAAATGAGCATCCACACGCGCAGTTTGGGGAGACTCAGCAGCCCCATCGACTGCAGATGTGACCGCAAATGCTGCCGCCAAATGTGCGGGGAAAGAGCGCGCATCGCTTCATCGAGTGTCGGGTGGTTATGCAGGAGTATGTGGACTTCCTTGGGACGATCAATCACACGGATACCTTTGGACCGCCCAAGCGAAATGAAGAGTCTCTTAGTTGTAGCAAGAATAACTCGCTGTGATTCTCGAGCGCATGCATCAAAGAATCCATGGAGCTCATCCTCATCCGGCAGCGGCAGGAGCGACTCTGCAGTAGGAAGAATGATGAGCACATCACCCTGCGTTCCCGCAAAGCGCCGGGCAAAGGCGCTCCAGGATTCTCCTTCTTCGGGAATGAGAACGATCATAGGGCTTGGGTTAGGGCTGGTGCTGGGGAAGAAGCAGACAGTTACACCATCATACAGACACCCCTCCTCGTTCCCTAACGATCATTCTCCTAGCCCTAGCCCTAGCCCTGCAATGCTCGTAGCGCCGGCAACTCCTTTCCAGAAATAAATTCCAACATAGCTCCGCCTCCTGTACTCGCGAATGTGTAGTCATCCAATGAATATTCAGGATAGCGAGTATGAAAATCGATGGTGTCCCCTCCTCCGATATATGACTTCGCTCCCTTCTTTGTTGCTTCAATAATGGCTGATGCAATTGTCTTAGTTCCATTCGAGAATTGATCGGTCTCATAGACACCTACAGGCCCATTCCAAACAATCATGCCCGATGCAGCAATAATACGTTCATATGCCTCTGCAGTTTCTTTCCCAATATCAAAGATGGCTTTATCTTCTTCAATCTTATTCACAGCAACATCCTTCGCTTTTGCATCATCAGAAAGTTCACTTGCTGCTACCACATGTTTTGGTAGATGCACTGTAGCATTTTCATCTGATTTGCTCGCTGTGATGATCTGGGCTGCTGTTGGAACTTGATCCTCTTCATATTTCGACTTAGCAACATCGTTTCCGTCTGCAACCAAGAATGTATTAGCGATACATCCGCCTAAAAGCACATCATCAGCTTCATGTAAAAAGTGGTTAATAACAGGAACTTTGGTCTCCATCTTGGAACCACTCACAATAAGAGTGAACGGGCTCTGTGGATTATCACGCACCTGAGAGAGATGTTCCACTTCCTGTTGGAGTTGCAATCCCATGTACGAAGGAAGATGCTCGGTAACTCCTACCATACTCGCATGTGCACGATGGCAGTTCGGGAATGCATCATTCACATACACATCGGCGAGTGCAGCGAGTTTCTCTGAAAATTCAGGATCATTTTTCTTCTCGCGTTTGTCATAGCGCAAATTCTCGAGCAGAAGGACTTCGCCAGGTTTGAGTGCCTCTGCCATTTTCTGCGTTGCATCGCCGATGCAGTCTTCCGCAAATTGTACTTGTACTCCTAAAAGCCGTTTGAGAACTGACACCAACGGCTTTTGACTCATAGAAGCAACACGTTTTCCTTTGGGCCTACTTTGATGTGCCATGATGATGAGTGCTGCCTTTTGCTTAAGAATTTCCTGCATCGTCGGGACAATTGCTTCGATACGTGAAATATCCGATACACGTGCATGAAGAGTTACTTCCGTATCATCTGTATCAGAAACAGCGCCTCGTACTTCCACCCATTTTTCACCATCATCTTTTGTGAGCTCTTCTCCTTGCTTCTTAATTTCGTAAGGCACGTCAAACCCCGCGCGCAAGAGGACACGCTTGCCTTCTATGTCCGCATCTTCGAGTTGTGGATAGTTATCCATAGCTGCATTGTACGTGATGCTACAGAGAAGGGCGAGACAAGAAAAATGGACATACTCTTTCTTTTGAGGAAGTTTTTCCACAATGCGACTCTAAAAAACAAACAAATTGACAGTATAGGAAAAATGCTTACTATGATTTTAATCGCAGCACAGGGTTGCGATTACGTTCTTTCCTCTTTCCCCTTCGTAGAAAGGAGTATCAGAGAAAATTCGAGGGGCCGCTTCCTTTGTGTCGTGGAGTCGTCACAGTGATGATGGCTCCGTTACCCAATTCCATTGGTATCTGGC
>JBAYNS010000004.1:0-23707 GCA_041678625.1 Candidatus Peribacteraceae bacterium | reverse complement strand
TAGAGCATCCGCTGCCTCCTGTTGCGTGTCATCTTCCATTGTTATCCAAACATCCACTTTTTCATCCCCAATGAAAAACGTGTATTCCCGCAAAACACAAGAATCTCCGTTACAGGGGTAATTGGCGACAAGGAAATTCTCGTCATTGAAAACAAAGAGGTGTTTCACACCCCAATCACTAATCCCTTCATACGCCGCCTTCTCATCACGATACGTCTGGAGAGTAGGATACTGCCCATCAAAGCAAAGACCATCGCCGCATGCATCCAAAAAAGCTTGAATGGACTCTGGGGAGAAAAGTTGAATTTCCGAAAGAACAGGAGATGTATCCCCAGAGCGAGGCATGAAAGAGAATGATAAAAATGATCCACGCCGATTGATTTCTTCATTCTGCAAAAGATCGTAATCACAAGGGAACGCAACAGTCATATCGACACCGTATTCTCTAAAATCAGATGTAGCTTGCTCGCCTGCTATACAGTCAACTCCTACAACGACATCGGGGATGCTGGGAGAGCCCTTGAGAGCAACGAGCTCCTCGGTGAGTGCCGAAACAATGTGTTCGAGTTGGTCGATTTTCTCCTGCTGCCAGCGATAGGTAACTGCAGCAGTGAGCGCGACGGCGAGAAGAGTGATCGTTATGGTTGCAAGGAATCTACGCATACAGAGAGTGTAGCGCATTCTGCAAAAAGCGCTCGTAGAAACGCTGGATTTGTATTTGTACTACAATACAAACATGCAATGGCAAGAAAGTACAAACGGCTTTGTTTTACGATTGGAACGCGGGGAAGAAGTCCTCACTTCTCTTGAAAACTTCTGCAAAGAGCAATCTGTTATGAGCGCCTTTGTTTGCGGAATTGGAGCGCTGGAAAATGTCGAAATCTGCGCATATGACATAAAGAAGAAGACCTATATTTGCAGAAAATTTGCAGAATCACAGGAGCTCCTTTCTCTTCTTGGAAATGTCACACAGTCAGAAGGAAAGCCTTTCTGCCATATTCACGTTGTCCTGGGAAACGAAGAATATCACGTAAACGGTGGGCACCTGCAATCGGGGCGCGTGAGTGTAACGTGCGAGATAGAAGTACGTACATCATCGCGCCCCATAGAACGCATCGCAGATGAAGAAACCGGTCTGCACCTGTGGAAGCTCAAAAATCACCGGAGTTCGTAGCCCAGATACACCGTTACAGTGATTTCTTGTTCGCCTGCAGGGAGCGGCGTGGAAACGGGTCCGCCTCCGCCCATACCAGATGCCTCTGCCATATCCATTTGAACATTCCGATACATGGCAGTAGGGACCACTCCACCTTCAGAGAAGTTCCGTAACTTACCGAGCTGTTTGCCCAACTGCTGAGCAAGCGTGCGTGCCTTTTCCTCTCCCCGATCAATCGCCTTAATGCGTGCAGCAGCATAGAGCTCTTCAGGATCATCGATAGTAAAACTGATACCGCCTGCCTGATTGGCTCCTGCCGCAGTTGCCGCAGAAAGGACTTCTCCGATAGCGGCTATATCACGCACTTTAATGCTAAGGCTTTGACGCGCCTCAAAGCCGCGATCAATCCGTGCACCTTCGTTCCAATCATAAGCAGGATTGAGGGAGAGCGAAGCTGTGGTAATGTCTTTCTCTTCTACCCCCTGTGCTTTCACTGCTTCAAAAACTTTGTTCATATTCTCACTTAACACGTTCATCGCTTTTTCTGCAGTGGATTGTCTTCCTGTTTCCACGCCAAAAGTAATTTGCGCAATATCTGGATTAGCAAAAACACGACCTTCGCCTTGCACAGAAATAATAACTGGAGAGAGATCTTGGGATTCAATGTATTTGCCAGTCAGGTATGCGCCTCCTGCAAGGAAAACAAGGAAAATGGGGATCCAAAGAGGATAACGGGGTGTCTGTATATCCATAGAAAAAGGGGGAAGTACATAGAGTATACGATGGAAGAGGTAAAAGGTCACACAGCGGTAAACATCTCGTATCCTTTTTCCTCCAAAGATGCGGCAAGCGCCGCATCTCCGCTGGCAACAATCTTTCCTCCAACCATAACATGCGTATGATCGGGGATAATATATTCGAGAATACGAGCGTAGTGAGTAACCACGAGGAATGAACACTGTGGAGATCGAAGCGCCTCCACCCCCCGTGCAACTACAGAAAGTGCATCAATATCCAATCCAGAATCCGTTTCGTCTAGGAGAGCAAGCTTGGGTTGCAAAACACGTAATTGCAGAATTTCTGCTTTCTTTTTTTCCCCACCGGAAAACCCCTGGTTCACAGGGCGTTCCGCCAGAGCAAAATCCATATGGAGTGTGTCCATGTGTGTATGCAGATGCTCCTGAAATTGCAGAAGTGTAAGACGCTTTTCTTTAGGTTGGCGGGCTGCCATTTGTTGCTTATATGCAGCGTAGAGAAAATCCCGCAACGTTATCCCTGGGATTTCACGCGGATATTGAAATGCCAGAAAGAGCCCCGCTAGAGCACGTTCATGTGCATCCATAGACTGAATATCCTGCCCTGCAAATCGTACTGTGCCGGCAGTGATTTGATAATCAGGATGCCCTGCCAGCGCGTGAACAAGGGAAGACTTTCCCGATCCATTGGGCCCCATAAGGGCATGAACTTCCCCATGATTGATTGTTAAATACACTCCTTGCACAACTTCCTTTTCTCCCACACAAACGCGGAGGCCATCAATTTGTAACAGTGGTTCAGGATCCATGGGCTTTTTATCCTAGCGACGTCACTCCTGCAAGAACAGTGCTCTTCTTGCGATTTTACGAGTTTCTCAGTACTGTACTGATCCATGCCAAAAGTACGATTCCATTATAGTAATCAACAAACAGAGGTAGAAGTTTCTGAAGAGAAAACTCTGCTTGAGGCCGCCGTAGAAGGCGGTGTTCCTATGGAACATGCCTGCGGAGGCAATGGCTTCTGCACCACCTGTCGGTGCAAAGTCGTAAAGGGTGCGGAGAATTTGAGTCCCCGCAACGAGCGCGAGGAGAACATGGGTGTTTGCGATGAGCCTGACCGCCTTGGTTGCCAAGCCAAAGTTCTTGGCGATGTGGAAGTGGAACTCATTGATGAATAATCGTTCATTCCGTATGGAAACGGATGACCCTAGGCTTTTGCCAATGCGCTGATCTTCGCCTTTACATCCTCATTGTACGGTTCAATTTTATTGATGCGTCGGTACACATCTTCTGCTTTCTGACTTTCTCCAAGTTGCATGTAACATTCCGCCAGAAAATGCATGAGATCTGTGTCTCGCGTTAGACGTAAAAGAGCCTTTTCCAAAAGAGGAGCAGCCTCTGCATACCGTTGTGCTGCGATGCAAGCTTTTCCCAAGGCCGCCGATCGTTCAGGATTGTGCAAATCACGATTAAGGGCTTCTTGATGCGCCTTACACGCATCAACATATTTTTCCTGACGATAGTATGCGATTCCCAGATTCGCAAAAAAAGATACATCATCTCGGTGGAGAAGAAGTTCCTTATACATTGCTTCGGCTTTGGCATCCCGATGAGACACAAGATAAAGTTTTGCTAATTGTGCACGAACATCATGAGCGTTCGGATTCACTGTGAGTGCCTGGATCAGTTGGCACTCCGCTTCTTGTATTTTTCCTTGTGCTATGGACTTTTCGGCGGCATGAAGCAGGCATCGTACTTTTTGTAGTTCGATAGCGGATGTTCGTGGATTTTTTCGCGATTTTTCAGGTTTTGTCTCCTCGAGAATTACCGCTCCTCGCTCCTCTGCTAAATCCATGCGCTTGTGCACACTCCGTACAAACTTTCGAATGGAGCGATGGCGCAAGAGCACACGCCCACCCAGAAGTGTGCAAATTACAAATAAGGAGCCGAAGAGGACAATAACGTAAATCAACGGCGTCTGAGGCTAGCACCGCCCGCACGACCAAGCAAGCGTAAGCTCTGCTTTACACACTTGTCGGCACACTCGATACCGTAAGGACAAACTGCTGAGTAAGGAGTTGTCTGTGGGCATTACTACGCAAACCTTCGGTTAATTCCACAAGAGCACGAACATTCTGTGGTGAGGTATGGAGCATTTCTTCCCTCAATGCAAGAGAAAGATGCGTGAGGAATTGGTCACTTTCTTCTCCCCTCTGCAGAAGTGGGGACAAAAGTCCCAGCCGCTCCTTGGGCTTTCTGGAACGCCAAAAGGAGAGAGCTCTTGAATGTGCCAAACGTTGTTCGCGCAGAAAATCCGGATTGTCACGCAATTGAATAACTGTCCCCGGAGCCCCTTGCGCCAAATGCGCAATGAACTGAGCATCATCAGCAGACACTGACTGCAGAAGTGGTTTGATTTCCTGCGGAGCAAGACGATGAAATGCACAGATGCGCGCCCGGGAAATGACCGTAGGCAAAAGTGTCGGTAATGATTGAGTGGTTAAGAGAAAAACGAGTCCCGGCGGTGGCTCTTCCAGAATTTTCAGAAACGCATTTGCAGCGGCATCCTGCATGCGTTCCACCGAACGAATAATGCAACATCGCCACTTGCCGGATCCTGTTTCGTACAACCGCTCTTGCAGCACGCGGATATCTTCAATACTGATGGAATCGGTTTTTGCCCCGGGTTTTTTTGCACGATGCTGTTGTGGGATATTGGAAGTCTTTGCTAGAAGATCCCAATCTTCACACTCTCCTTCTACCCACAATTGGTCAAGAACCAAAAGATCTGGATGGACCAACCTCTCAACCTGATTGCGAACTTTTGTGCGTTCTTCAGGCGACATATCCGCCGAAAGGAGCTCTAGAGCAAACCACCGAGCAATGGACATCTTGCCTAAGTGTCTTGGACCGGAGAAAAGGTACGCGTGAACAACATTTCCGGTTTTTCGGTCTTGTGCCAGCTGCTCAAGCTGAGCGTCGTGGCCGATGATCTGAGGAATTTTGAGCACGAGGAAGATAGTATAGAACAAATTGACAATAAAAATATGTTGTTAACGACAAAGCTACTGCTCTTTTCGTCCGTGGCACTTTTTGTACTTTTTCCGCTACCGCAAGGGCAAGGATCATTACGGCCGACTTTGGAAACAGCCCGTGGTGCCTGCGTCGTTATAGCTCGCGGAGCTCCTGTCTGTTTTGGATCACGCATAATAACAGGATTCGCTCCTTGTTTCACCGCATTGCCCACGCCTGTTTGCGCAAGTTCTGCCTCAATTTCGTTCACATTCGTCTGCGTGCCTTCCAAATCTTCCTGTGCCTGCTGAAGGAATGCACGCGGAGCAAACTGTGCAAAATCAATTTGCAAGAGCATGCGTACGATTTCTGCATCAATGGTCGCTATAAGCTGGCGGAATTTGCGGAACCCCTGATCTTTGTACTCGATGAGAGGATCGCGCTGCGCAAAGCCAGAAAAAGCAACTTGTTCACGCAGATGCGCCATCTCGTCAATATGGCTCATCCAGTTGGTATCAATGGAACGTAATGTTACTACTCGTTCGGCCTGCGCTACGATCTGCACATCAAATTGTAAACACTTGGACTCATAAAAGGAAACGAGAAGCTCCTGGAGAAATGCCCGCAACTTTTCATTATCCTGAAAACCGGAAAGGCGTTCATCTGCCGCTTTGGCCACTTGCGGATGAAGTGCGCTGAGTATTTCGCGGATTTCGGTAATATTCCACTCTTCTGAATCTTCTTGCGCAGCATGAGCATCAACCATCATATTGGCTTCTCCGCGCAATGCTTGCAGAACATCTGCATGCAAAGCTCCTTCTTCTGAATCTTGCGCACTTTCTTCCGACTCTTGAAGACGCTGCAAAATTTTCTGCCGTCTGGTGTAGATGATTTCACGATGTTTATTCATCACATCGTCGTACTGCACCACGTGGCGGCGGGTATCAAAATTGCGTCCTTCTACTTTCTTCTGAGCACTCTCAATGGATCGGGAAACCATCTTGTTTTCCAGGGGAACATCATCAGGAACATGAAGCCGTTCCATCATGCTCTTCAGTCGATCTCCGCCAAAAAGTCTCATTAAATCGTCTTCCATCGAAACAAAGAACTGGCTCTCTCCTGGATCACCCTGACGTCCGGATCGACCACGTAACTGATTGTCGATGCGACGGGCTTCGTGGCGCTCCGTGCCCAAAATGCATAATCCGCCAAGATCAACAACTCCCTCGCCGAGCTTGATATCTGTTCCGCGTCCCGCCATGTTTGTTGCAATGGTTACCGCTCCGGCCTGACCAGCCTGAGCCACAATGTCTGCTTCTCGTTCATGATTCTTGGCATTAAGAACCTGGTGCGGAATTTTTTCCTGCTCTAAGAGCAACGCAAGGACTTCGGACTTTTCTATAGAAGTTGTACCAACCAGAACAGGTTGCCCTGTTTCATGCTTTTCTCCAGCAATTTTGGCAACTGCCTTGAATTTTGCTTCTACGGTACGATAGATCGAATCGGCTTTGTCATTACGCACCATGGGCTGATTCGTCGGTATCACAATGGTTCGCAGACGATAAATTGATTCGAATTCTTCTTCTTCTGTTTTTGCAGTTCCTGTCATACCTGCAAGTTTTTCATACAGGCGAAAGTAATTCTGGAATGTGATGGTGGCTAGTGTTTTGCTCTCGCGTTGAATAGGAACTCCTTCTTGTGCCTCTATGGCCTGATGAAGTCCGTGACCATAACGACGGCCAGGCATAAGGCGCCCGGTAAATTCATCAACGATAATTATTTCTCCGTCCCGCACCACATAATCCACATCGCGCTCGTAAATAGCATGGGCACGCAATGCCTGCTCAATATGATGCACTTCTTCAAATCCTTTATCTGTGTAAATATTTTCCACGCCGAGAAGCTCTTCCATTTTTGCAATACCTTCTTCTGTGAGAGTTGCTACCCGCTGCTTTTCATCTTTGTTGTAGTGCACATTTTCCGTGAGCTGTTTGACCAGTTGTGAATACCGCATGTATTTCTCAGTTGATTCTTCTGCCGGCTGGCTGATAATGAGCGGCGTGCGCGCTTCATCAACAAGAATGCTATCCACCTCATCAACTATTGAGTAATACAAAGGTCGCTGTACCTGGTTGTGAACAGAAATAGCCATGTTGTCACGCAGATAATCGAATCCGAATTCATTATTCGTGCCATATGTGACATCAGAAGCATAAGCTTCGCGCCGCTCAGGTGTCGTCTTTTCGTGAAGAACAGTTCCTACAGAGAGTCCAAGCGCCTGGTAAAGCATTCCCATCCAAAGCGCATCACGTTTAGCAAGATAGTCGTTCACTGTTACCACATGCACTCCTTTTCCCGTAAGGGCATTGAGATACACCGGCATTGTGCAAACGAGTGTTTTTCCTTCTCCGGTTTTCATTTCTGCAATGTTTCCCTGATGAAGCACAATGCCTCCCAGAATCTGCACATCAAAAGGTACCATGTCCCAGGTAAAGGTTTGTTTGCCCAGAGTAGTGGATGTGCCTCGGATGAGTTCGCATGCACGGATTACCGTGGCAAACGCCTCAATGAGCAGATCATCCGTTGTTGCACCTTCGGTAATACGCGCCTGAAATTCTTTTGTTTTTTTGGGAAGATCATCTAATTGGAGTTTTTGGATTGCGTCAGACTCTGCCATCGCACGGACAGAACGTACAAGCGGCCAGAGCTTTTTGAGCTCACGTTCGTTGGGGTCGCCAAGGAGCTTATTGAGAGTATCAATAACGGACATGCCGTATCACAATAAACCGTCGAGTGTATGGAGAACAGTGGAAACTCAAGAACTCCATATCACCATGATCGACCATACCACGGCTGCAGAGGAACAGTATTCCACCGTTGAGACACCAAAAACGACGGAAGGATTGAAGAAATCGGCTGTAAAGCAGCTTCCTGCAGACGAAGAGGAGCCAGAGTATTCCTCTGTTCATCAAGAAGTTCCCCCATCCATATCGCACCTTGAGGAATCTTTTCTTTTGCTTCTTCAATGGGAAGAAGAATGGACTCCGGCCATATCTTTTCATACTTTCCAAAACCACGAATAAAGAATGAATCACGTTTGGTCGCATGAAGCCAAAGAGCATCCAGCTGCGGTAACCGAACCGCAGCTGCGGATTTTTTCGATTCCCGCAGCCGAGGTTCGGAAACCTCGGCTCGTACCCTATGTAAATCACTCAAATGAATTCCAGCACCCTCAATCCCCAACTGATCAATGAGTGTGTTTGCGAAGGTCACAGCGACTCGCAAGCTCGTAAATCCGCCGGGCCCTACAACACAGGCGATGCGGGTGAGGTCTGCGTATTTCCATTCGGCTTCTTTGAGCAATTCTTCTACAAGCAGAACAAGCTCATGATCGCGGATACGGGTATCCACTTCTCGTACGGAAATAATGTCATGCTCAGTGGCACAGGCGAGAAAACCGTTATGGCTGGCGATATCGAGAAAGAAAGACCTCATATTCGGATAATTGATAATTAACAGTGGATAATTGATAATTGAGCCTCTAGAAGAATGGTAGTGTAATTATCAATTATCCATTATCAATTATCCATTAATCTGGTGACAGATCTCTCCATCATTATCCCAACCTACAAGCGCGCTGACATTTTGCGACGCTGCTTGGAACGCCTGGAGATGCAGACAGCAAGTGATGTGCTCGAAGTGATTGTCGTGAACGATGGACATGACGATGCAACTGCCAAACTCTGCACAGAGCATGCTTGGAAAATTCCCGTATCATTTTTTGAAATTGAAAAATCTCAGCAGGGAGTCGCGCGCAATCGCGGTGTAAAAGCCGCGAGCGCGCCCATTGTTCTCTTTATTGGAGATGACATTTTTCTGGAACCCAACGCATGCGAAAAACACCTTGCGGCACACAGAACAAATAACGAGCAACAAGGAACGAGAAGCGTTGCTGTACTAGGATTTACGACTTGGGACCCTACCCTCGAAACAACTTCCGCTATGCATTGGCTGGAAAAAACCGGCTGGCAATTTGGGTACTCCAAATTAAAAAGATATGCCCACGATTTTATTCCTCAAAAACAGCAGCATCTCTTTACATACACGAGTCATATCAGCCTTCCGACAGATCTGGCGAGAGCTCATCCGTTCCGTGAGGACATGACGCTCTATGGATGGGAAGATATTGAATGGGGTTTGCGGCTTGCTCAATCGAATGTACGTCTGTTCTATGAACCGGAGGCGGTGGCGCTCCATCATCATCGTATGACATTTGAACAGTCTCTGCGGCGCATGGAAACATTGGGTCAGTCTCTGTCATTGATCAGCCAGACGACCCCTGAGCTTGGACGTCTTCCCTGCGGACTCAAGCTCCTCGCCTACAAATTGGCAGCACTTCTGCCAACTATGGGAGGTAAACACCGAGCAGCATTTTTAAGAGGCATAAAACAAGGAACTAGGAACGAACATCGGACACCATCCAATGTGACATAATGCCAATATTCGTACTCTTCTTTGTATGACAATCCGACAGTACCAGGAAAGCGATCACACAGAGCTTGCAAGACTCATTCGGATCCTTCAGGAGCACATTGCTGCTCTTGATCCGCTCGAACGACAAATTACGGGTACGACATTCGATGCGAATGTATACATTGATCTGCTGATTGAACGTATCGAACGAGAGACGGGAGTTATTTTCGTCGCAGAAACAGATGGCAAGCTCGTCGGCTTTGTTGCAGGTACCATTCAGCAGCAGGATGAAGACCCAGCTGAGCGCCTAGCAGCAATATCTTCCATAACAGGCCGCGTGCTGGAGCTTGTTGTGGATAGCACGTACCGCTCAAGAAGCATTGGCACAGAACTCATGGAAACGATGGAAAAGTATTTTCACAAAAACGATTGCATACTGGTCCGCGTCAATTGTTTTGCCCCGAATGCCGGTGCACATGCTTTTTATGAAAAACTAGGATACAGCGACCGGGCGATAGACTTGGTTAAGATGCTTGAATAAAACAATACAATGTAGAAGCTTCACACATAAGGATGTGGCGAGCCCAAAGGAAAGGATTGAAACAAAGAACAAATAACGAGCAACGAATAACGTTCTTCTCCCTAGCCCTAACCCTAGCCCTAACCCTATACTTACAGCCCATGTTCCGCCGGATGGATTTACTGCTGCTCGGCATTACGATCGTGCTCACGCTGGTGGGGCTCGCTATGATCGCCAGTGTCAGCGTTTTTGAGAGCTATCAGATTACCACCAAGCTGGTAACGGATGGATTACGCGATAGCGCGAGTAATTCATTTTATTTATGGCGTAGCTTTAAGCACGTTCTGGTGGGATTGGCGGCAATGGGATTCACAATGGTCACGCCATACCGCCTGTGGGAACGTCTGGCATTCCCGCTCTTCCTTGCTACTCTTCTGCTTCTCATAGCGGTGTTCATTCCTGGAATCCGCACAGAATACGGAACGGCAAGCAGCTGGGTGCGTTTGGGGCCGCTCTCTCTTCAACCTTCGGAACTCCTGAAGCTCACGATGATTTTCTACTTGGCCGTGTGGCTTCAGAAGCGCGAACAGCTTATTGGCACATTTAAGGAAGGATTCATTCCTTTTGTGATTTTACTAACTCTTTCCACAATGCTCGTTGCGTTCCAGCCGGACTTAGGATCGTTCCTGGTCCTTTCCGGGATTGCTGCATTTATGTTCTTTGTGGCAGGAGGCAATATTTTTCATCTTCTTTTGGGCGGAGCATTTGCTGCGGTTATGGGGCTCCCCGTGATCTTAAGTCAGGAGTATGTGCGAAATCGTTTTCGCGCTTTTCTCCGCCCGGGCGATACTTCCATCGCCGAAACTATCGGTTTCCAAATTAAGCAGGCGCTCATTGCCATAGGGAGTGGTGGTGTTTTTGGTGTGGGATATGGAAAATCCATTCAGAAATTCGGCTATCTGCCGGAGGTGCAGGCAGATACGATCTTTGCGGCCATGGCAGAAGAACTTGGCTTCTTGCGCCTGTTGATTATCCTGACAATGTTCAGCATTTTTATTTACCGTGGATATCGCATCGCGCTGGAAGCCCCGGATCGCTTTGGCTCTCTGGTTGCCGCAGGCATCACCACATGGATTGCTTGCCAGACAATTATCAATCTTTCGGTGAACTTATCTCTGTTTCCTCTCACCGGCATCACACTACCGTTTATCAGCTATGGCGGGACCTCGCTGGTTTCCCTGTTGGCTGCAGTAGGCATCCTCTTGAACATTTCAACATATTCCACCCATGAGGCTGTTTCGTTGCGTCGCGCACAGAGGAAGAGTAAACAGAAAACACTTGGACGAAGAGTGCGTCCTGCCCTGTAATTTTATGCCATGTATTGTCTTCACCGGCGGCGGTTCCATTGGGCACATCGCCCCGGCGGTTGCTGTTGCCCGGCAATTAAAGGGTACCGATGTACACTTTATCTGTTCCACAAAAAATGATGATCGGCAGTTCCTGCGCAAAGAGGGATTTACCGATATTACACAGATCAATGCCCCCCGACCGGGTATTGCTTTCCCTTGGAAATTTTGGAAAGCATACCGAAAAGCCCGGCACATTTTGGAGGAAAAGAAACCCCGTGTCGTTTTTTCAAAAGGAGGCTACGTTTCCGTTCCTGTTTGTTTTGCGGCGCATCTGCTTTCTATTCCGATTGTTCTGCATGAATCTGACGTTGTTAGTGGCTATGCAAATAGAATTGTCGCGCGTTGGGCAAATCATATTTGCCTTGGATTCCCGAAGGAAACAATGAATAAAAGCCGGGAAACATACACGGGTAATCCCATCCGTCCCGGTATGAACAGCGGCTCGGCTGAGGAAGGTATCCGTCTTGCTGGATTGGAAGGGCGCAACAAACCGATTGTTCTTGCTATTGGAGGAAGCCAGGGGGCTGCAGCACTTAATGCTTTTATAGTGCATCATCTGCACAATATTCTCAGAACATTCGATATCATTCATATTACAGGGAAGGGGAAGCACGGCTTTCGGCATCCTCATGAAGGATACTGGTCCACAGAATTTGCTGACGAGGAACTTTGTCATCTCTACGCGGCAACGGATATTGCCGTTAGCCGCGCTGGCATGAATGTCATTGGTGAACTCGCCGCCAATGCAATCCCTTCCATTCTGATTCCCCTGCGAAAAGTTGCACATGATCACCAGCAGAAAAATGCTGTGATGATTCGCAATGCAGGAGGCTGTCTGATCGTCCAACAAAAGGAGATGGAACAGGCTCTTCTTAAAAAAATGAAATACCTTAATGAGGACGCTGACTTGCGGAAAAAGCTCTCCCGAAACATGCGGCAATTCTTTCTGCCAGATGCCGCTGGACAAATTGCCAACATACTTGTGCGCTATCTTGCATAAGCAGATGGAGACGTCTACCCTCTGTTGGACATATGCATAAATTACTCCTCCCCCTCTTTGTATTGGCATTATTAATATTGGGTTGTACTCCCGCACAAGATGCCGGAAACCCCGAGGAAGAAGCGAATGCGCTCCCTTATAACGGGGATATTCTCAGTGGAAACCATACGGTGATTCTGCAGACATCCCTGGGGGATATCTCGCTGAAACTGGATGCAGATGCAGCACCTAAAACCGTGACGAATTTTATCGCTCTTGCACAGAGCGGATACTTTAATGGACTTACATTCCACCGCGTCATCCCCGACTTCATGATTCAGGGAGGCGATCCAAACGGAAACGGTACTGGTGGTGAAAGTATTTTTGGGGAAGATTTTGAAGATGAAATCAATGCGGAAAGTTATGGATTAAACAAACAGAAGCTCAAAGACGCCGTAGAAGATGAGCTCCCTGAAGAGCTTGCAGAAATGACTGTGCAGGAATATCTGGAAACCCAGGGATACCAGTACGACAGCTCATTAAAGTCTCTGCCTATGAAATACGGATACATCGCCATGGCCAATCGCGGACCGAATACGAACGGCAGTCAGTTTTTTATCATCCAACGCAAAGATGGAACTCCGTGGCTGGAAGCCAAACACACGGTATTCGGGAAAGTAACTGATGGCATGGATGTTGTAGACGCTATTGCAAATGTGGAACGTGATGCGAACGATTTGCCTCTGGTGCCCGTGACCTACACAGTGAAAGTGGTGAATTAATATATAGGGGTAACCTGCATTTGTGTATATTTTGTAGAGACTCGCTGACGACGCATGTCTACAATGGATTTACTATGCGTACCCGCTTTGCCCCTTCGCCAACCGGCTTCCTGCATGTGGGAGGACTGCGAACCGCTCTTTATGCATATTTGAGCGCGAAGCAATCAAAGGGGGAATTTCTTGTGCGCATTGAAGACACAGATCAGGAACGATCTGTGCCGGGAGCCGTTGAAGATATTCTCAAAACCCTGCACTGGGCAGGCATCCATCCGGACGAAGGAGTAATGCTGAAGGATGGCGTGGTGGTGCAAGAAGGCACAAAGGGTCCATACATTCAATCTGAACGTCTTGAGATCTATCAGAAGTACGCGAAGGAGCTGTTGAAAAAAGGAATTGTATATCCTTGTTTTTGTACACCTGAACGCCTGGAACAGATGAGGAATGAGCAACAGGCCCGCAAAGAGGCACCAATGTACGATCGCCTCTGTTGCGCCCTCTCTTCTGAGGAAGTGCAGCAGAGAATCAATGCGGGGGAACCACATGTCTTGCGATTGAAGATTCCCCGCTCGGAAAAAATTACGTTTGAGGATGATATTCGTGGAACACTTACATTCCAGGGCCATACGGTTGATGATCAGGTTCTCCTGAAGAGTGACGGATTCCCCACCTATCACCTCGCCCATGTTGTCGATGATCATTTGATGGATATCGACCTCGTGATTCGTGGAGAAGAGTGGCTAAGCTCTCTGCCGAAGCATTTGCTTCTTTTCCAGGAACTAGGGTGGAAAGCTCCGCGATACGCCCATGTCCCTCTGCTCCTGAATAAAGATAAATCAAAATTGAGCAAAAGACAGAACGCCGTTGCGGTGGAGGAATACATCACAAAAGGATATCTGCCAGAAGCACTGCTCAACTTCCTTGCTCTTTTGGGATGGAATCCCGGCACGACAGAAGAAATATTCTCTCTTAATGCATTGATCGAAGCTTTTTCTCTCGATCGCGTACAGAAGGGTGGAGCGATCTTTGATACCGAGAAACTTGATTGGCTCCAGGGTCAGTGGATCCGCAGTATGTCGCCTGAGGAATTTACCAAAGCTATCCAGCCAATCGTCTGTAAGGAATATCCGGCCGCAGAGCACGACCATACATTTAAAAAGAAGGCAGCCCTGATTCAGGAACGCATCACTTTTATCAAAGAAGCACCGACAATGCTCAGTTACTTTTATGAAGATCCAAAGATCTCACGCGAATTGCTCGCGAATAAAAAACAAAAGGTAACGGAGGAAATGCTGCCAAAAATACTCACCCTTCTCATCGAAACATTAGAAACAGTATTTGAGGAAGAATGGACGGAAGTGGTGCTGCAGGAAAAACTCTTTGCCCTTGCCGATGATCAAAAACTTAAGCATGGACAAATTCTCTGGCCGCTCAGAGCGGCACTTACAGGTTTGCCTTTTAGCCCTGGGGCCTTTGAAGTTGCTGCAGCACTGGGAAGGGAAACAACCCTTGCACGGCTGGAAGCTGCGCACATGAGCTTCAAATAAAGTGCTAGCAGAAACTACTGGCACGCATATGCGCGATATGATAGCTGTGGAGTATGAAGAAAGAAGTGCCCAAGTTCAATCGCGGCGTAATTCCGGACAATGTTGATGTGTTTGCAATTCCTTCGAGGGAGCATAAAGGACCCCTTACAACAGTGGGCGACCTTATAAGAAGATCGCATGAGCAGTGTAACGAAGCATGCACAACACAGGGAAATATCTCATGTGATCAGGGCTAGCCAGCTTGCTTCATAGTGCTACACTAACGCCATTATGGCGTTTACCACCTCCCCGGACCTTGAGGTTAAATTGAAAGCAGAAAAGACTCGCGCAATTATCGAAGGAAAAACTTCTGTTCCTTTTCAGACAATCGTTTCACTCATTCTCCAGCGCAAGATTGTTCATCTCTTCAAGCGTTGGGGGACAGAACCTGTGATCATTAGCAGCGAACTTCTTACGGCTATTGCCAGTGCCCCACAGGATTCCCAGGAAAATCGTGCACATTTGATAATCGTCACATTGGGTGTTGGTATCCTTGCAGGAGTTTTCTTCTTTACTGTTCTTCAGGCCCTGCTTCTGGGCTTGGGATTTCCTATGGGACAGCGCGAACTTCTTTCTGTTGGAGGAGGCTTGATCGCTATTGCTTTCCTTGCCAGTGTGCTGGGAAGAATGCAACGAGGAAATCGTTCGCAACAAATTGCCGATAGAATGGAAAAGATTGCCAGCCTTCTCTCCAAGTAACCCCCTGTAATGGACATTAGAGAAAACGAGCCCCTCAAAGGGAAAACCACCATGCGCATTGGGGGTGTTGCACGGTACTTTGCAGAATTACATACAGAAGAAGATGTGGAGGAAGCGTATCGTTTTGCGCAGACAAGTTCTGTTCCGATGGTTGT
Source organism: Candidatus Peribacteraceae bacterium (assembly GCA_041678625.1). Taxonomy (GTDB): domain Bacteria; phylum Patescibacteriota; class Gracilibacteria; order Peribacterales; family Peribacteraceae; genus JBAYNS01. The sequence continues at coordinate 8,184 of JBAYNS010000004.1, read as the reverse complement.
GCTAGGTGCAGGATCCAACACCATTTTTGCCGAAGGCACGATCGAAGCGCTTGTTGTACGTATCAGCGCAAACACGATGAAAATTAATGAGGATCGCATTTTTGTTCATGCGGGAAAGAACCTTGCAATGCTCATCAATGAACTTGCAGAGCAAGGATTGGATCTTTCTGCACTCACGGGTATCCCCGGAACGGTAGGTGGGGCTGTGGTTGGCAATGCAGGTCAGGGGCCAGAGGGTACATGGTTTGATACATTCATCGAAGAAATGACAATTTTCCACAAGGGCGCATGGCGCACTCTGCAAAAAGAAAAGTGTAAATTCTCTTATAGAGACAGTATCTTCAAGCAGTCGGAGCTGCGCGGATGCATTGTCTGGAAAACAACATTCTCTGTCCCCCGTGGAAATCCTCAACAAATCAAAACAACGATAGAGGAGCTTTTGAAGCGACGCATAGAAACGCAACCGCATGCCAAAACCGCTGGCTCATGTTTCAAGGCTCTGCCGGATGGAACGCCGGCGTGGAAGCTTATTGATGAAGCCGGACTCAGAGGGTTGAAGGTTGGCGGTATTCAGATCAGCGAGAAGCACGCGAATTTTCTGATCAATGAGAGGAACGCTACGTTTGACGATGTTCTCGCAATAATTCAAGAAGTGCAGAAGAAAATTCCTAAACTCCAAGGGGTGGAAATGCAAATCATCGACAAGGATGGGAATGTTATCCTCTTCGAATAGAACTTCATCGCTCAAAATGAACCGAGGTGTCACAATCACCTTTACAATACAATTTGTCATACTCTACTGTGAGGATCGTGTGCGAAAAAGGTTTTGCCCCAAGGTTACAACCCCATACGGCCAGAGATCTGCACGAGTGCTCGTCATTGGGAAATCAATGGGCAGCCGTCTGCAGTCGTTTTGCTGCGCGCATGGAAATTTTTGGGCTGTTGTCATCAGATCAACAGTACATTGCAAAAAGAGGAGGACGGCAAAGCCCGGCTCCAACCTGCAACAAGCACTGATAAAAAAAGAGGGAGCGGCAAAGCCCCCTCTCCCTTATGGAAAGGCGTATTAGAATGGAAGGTCTTCCGCTTTAATTTCGGAAGTGTATTCCACGCTGGGGACTGCTCCCACTGGTTCCGCTGAAGATTCTTCTTTCTTGCTCGATGATTTCTGCTGCGGGGCAATAGTAGCATCCGTTCGAACTGCCTCTTGTGCCACCGCGCTCTTTACACCAAGAAGAGAAACATTGTCGGCAATGATTTCTGTTGTTGTCCGCTTAGCTCCTTGCTGCGTTTCCCAACTGCGGGTTTGTACTCGTCCGGAAACATAGACACGCTGCCCCTTGCGTACGGACGTGCTTACTTCTTGGGCAAGCTCGCCCCATACAACAACATTGTGGAACTCTGCGCGTTCACGGTCTTCACCGGAAGCTTTATCACGCCACCGCTCGTTTGTAGCAACTCCAAGTGTCAGTACTTGCTGACCATTGGTGGTTGTGCGCAATTCGGGGTCGCGTGTGACATTGCCAATGATATCTGCACGATTCACACCTTCTAGAACACGAGCAACCCCGTCAGGAGTAGCAATTTGCCCATCTTTGGGATCAAGCAAAATCATGTCCAGAGCAACGATCTTTGTTTTGGATCGTTTCTCGTTAGTCTTTTCATCTTCCCAGCTGTCTGTTTGCAGCCGGCCGGCAATAAAGAGTTGTGCACCAGGACGGACATACTGTCCTGCTACATCCGCCATGGGACCCCATACGGTTACCGTATGAAATCCTTTGCCTTCCAGATACTCTCCGTTTTCTGAACGGAAGCGATACGGAACAACCAGATTTAAATCTGTTACGCTCGCTCCGCCGGGAGTCTGGCGTATTTGTACAGGTTGTGTTTGGTAGCCGATGATGTGTACGCGATTGAGAGAGAACATCTCTGTGGGGGGAATGGAAGTAAAGGAGACCTCGAAGGATTGCGCGCGCCTTCTGCTTCAATCGTGCTCACTGGTAAAAAGTAGTGGAACAAGACGAAGTGTGAACGTTTGTACACCTTTAGAAGGGTATGGGCAAGAAGTTATAGTTGCTGCAATAAAAAAATATTTCTAAAAAATACATTCATAATGATGGTTCATGAAAGATGGAGTGCAGCACTCACATCGCAAACTGTCAATCGTGGGCAATACCCTCTCCAAATGAATCTCGCTACTATGTATCGCGATGCCCTTCCTCTTGAGCAAAAATCAGAGTGCGTGCGTGTGGTGTACGCTCGCAGCGAGCGTGTTGCTCATGGCACCGCATGTCCAAGCAATGTCTGTTCCTGCAAAACCCTCGAGTTTTGACCAGATCAAGCGAATTATCGGTATTGATGCGTTTAAACAGAGCGGGCAAATTCCTACAGACCTCCGTGAGGAAGCGCAATGTGGTGGTTGGGATTTTGAAGATAACGTAGGCCAGACTCTTGGTGCCGGTAAAGTTGCCAAGGTTTCCGGACTGCCGGGGCGCGAAGGTGAACCACTTGGACAAATAGAATCCGGCATGGCCAAAAGGAATGATGATACTTTCCTTCATCCGGGTGATGTTCCGGTCTGTGGATACCGCAGTGCCTGTCGACCGTACGATTGGTTGAAAACAGGAGAAGATTCCTGGTGGCCCAATGATCCAGCACGGGAAGCACGGAGCCACCCTCCATTTTACGCGGCACATCCTTGCCAGCGCCCTCTGGGAAGTGTGGATAAAATCCATACAACTGTTAATCCCCCCGGCAGAGGCCCCATCACCTTTACCTGCGGCGACACGCAAATGCCTGTGAATGGAACCGTGTGCCCGCTTGTAGATAGTGGCAATGATCCTGGCGAGTCAGGAGGTGGCTTGTGCTGGTACCTGAATAATTATTGGAATTACCCATACTATGAAAAATCTATTTGGGTTGATAAGAGTTGTAATTTTGCTGCGGAAGCAACAGAAGCAGCGCCCGGACAAGTATGGAGCGATATGCCTGGCAAAGATTCCGGCTATCTAGGCACCTGCATGATTTCCGTCTTCAAGGAAGGCAGCTGTTACGAAAAAACAGGGGAAGAAATCGCGCGGGAATTTCCCACAACACCACCACTTTCAAATCAGGGAAACACTCCACTGAATTTCCGTGAAGCTCGTCAATGCTGCACCTACCAGGGGAGTTCTACATATGGACCAATCTGGGGCGTAGCAAGCCCCGAAGGTAGAGAAGCAGATGACGAAGGCGGATTAAAGAACAACTGTATGACATGTACGGGGGAGAACTGCCGTTACTGCGAAAGTTCGCAACGAGATGCTGGCACTTGCGATTATGAATCTCCCCGTCCTATGTACCAGTACTATCCTATTTGGGGACACGAATTAGAAGTGTGTAAGAACACATGCACAGAACTGGGAACAGATTCCGAAGGGAATACGTATTGTGTGCAGAGAGGAATTGACTGTAAAAACCGACAGAATCCACCGCGAAGAGGAAAGCCTTATCGTTCATATTTCCGTCATTACACGGGAGGATACTACCGGGCAAAAGTAAAAATTGTTGAAACGGACGATAACATGAAGGCAAATATTCCGGTTTCCTGCTATGGCCTTTACTATGAATTCGATCCCAAATCAAAGATTGTTGAGCGGAGTCAGAAGCGCTGTGTTATCGCTGCTTATTATCCGGAAAAACAGAGGAACTTTTGGGAAATGGGACGTAATGCCATAAACACTCCTGATGGAACACAGACAGGCAAAGGTAATTACGCATCAGACATGGAAGATATCCAAACACTTGTGCGCAGGAGTATAGGAGAATTTGATGAAACCAAAATGCTCTGGGATCCGCGCGGCGGCAATGCCATTTCCTTCACAAACAGTAAAATTGTTACCAATGTTTTTGATGACAACATCACGATGGTTCTTTATCAGAAGGAGGATGGTGCCGAGCTGAACGCAACAATACAATTGGGTAGGTTGCTGGATGAGAACGGTCAAATTATTGAAGATTCAAAGCCTGCTACGCTTTCTTCCGGAGCTCTTCTTCGTGCCACAGACGATACGGTACATACAGAGGAAGCAGATCAGCGCACGATAGTAGAGTGGTGGCAAAAGCAGGAAACGGAACTCAACACGCTCACAGAGGTCCCCGCTGTACACCTCATTGTTCCTCCGGCATGGTCCATTGGTTTGGATCCATTGGATCCGCTATTCATTCCACAAATTGCCGCATCGACCGAGGAGCAAAAGGAGGATCCGCGCATGCAAGCTTTGGACGTGCAATTGGAAGCTCGGGAAGATCTGATTGACGACATCAAATCTTTTTTGAAGCGGACACTGCTTCCAACATTAGAGGAAGAACCCGTGCCGATTGTGATTCCTTTAGGGTCTGCAACGGATTTCCGTGCAATAGCAGAGGGGTGGCAAGGGTGGATTAAAATGCAACAACTTGCAGAAGATGGAGGGGATGGTACGCAGATTGGCAAGGCTGAAAAACTGGTAGAAATGCTGGAGATTTATGCTCGCCGTACTGAAGCCGTACGTCAATTGCGTGGAGAAATGCTCTGGTTCAATAAACAATTGTTGGAGCGGCAACGCAATTTAACAACCAAAATTTCCGACTGGCTCAATGATGACATCATTGCTGATTATGAAGACTTCAGGGAACAACTAGAAGATATTCAAGATATTCAGGAGGAATATAGATCGGCACAAATGTCCTATCACACATTCCACGATGGAGATTGTTGGCCATGGTGTCACAACGAGCGGTTTACGGTTCCTATTTATTCACTCCTCGATCCGTGGCTGCCTAACCGCCCAGCTCTTGATGGAGGAGACTGGCGATCCGACTCGCAAAATCCTTTTGGAGAGATGCTCCCCAATCTTGTTATCGATCGTGGCATAGATGCATCTTTTGATTTTTCTGTTCTGCGTGCTCCGGAGGGAACTCTCAAGTTCCCCGTTCTTGATCCTATACAGATTCGTCTTGATTTTGAGAAGGTACGACCGCCGCCATTCGATCAGAAAGATGTTGATGTCCCCACACTTCCCGCTTTACCACCACTCCCAGAGATTGATAAAGAAGAAGTGCAATGGTATCCGGAAATCAGCGAAGAAGGCGATTCCCCTCCTTCAATTACCTTTGAACTTCTTTCGGAAGAAGAATTGGAGGAAATCAACGATATCGTGACGGAAATCTCCGGCATTATTAACAGTATGGATAATGAGTACTACAAATACTGGAGAAGTCAGACACGATGGTCTTATAAGAATCCGCCTCCGTACTACGGAGCAGTACAGGATTGCTACAATCGCGACAGTGAAAACTGCGTGCATGCAGAGATGGATCTGTTGGAACGCTTGATGCGCTTGGGATCCAGACCGGCCGTGCTCTTAACAGACGACTTCCTCTCTATGGGAGATTGGCGCCCGAATCCGGCAATGCTTGATCCCCAAGGATATCCCGTTGGATATGGCAGAGAGTCTTGTCCGGAAGAAGATTGGGCTTGCCAGCTCCTGAATCAAAAGATTTGGTATCCACGACAGGGCTGGTCCATTGAGTGGCCTGCAGAAGGGATGAATGCCGATGAGGAAGATGGAGATCCTATTGAGCAACTTCGCGTAGATCTGTTTGAAAAGACGTTGCAAAGAACGGATATAGACGAAGGTAAAGAAACCCCAGATAAATCCGGCGACAAGGGGCTCTTCCCCTACAACGCACGACGTAATGACATTGTGCCATCATTGGGTATTCCCTTCTCTTTTCCTCTCATTGCAGATCCAAAGGAAGAGGAGGGGCAAGAAGAAGATAGTTCCTCATAACCTATGCGCCACATCTATCGCATCATTGGCCTTCTGCTCGTTCTTATCATCATGGTAGCGCCGATTGCCGGCGCAGATGAGAACGATTCCCCTCTTGCCCCAGATCGCAGCGCTGATCTCTGTCGTGCAAAAGTAGATGAGCTGCTCGCAAAAGAACATCGTACGTACCGCACCGTGCTTTTTGGACGCGAGAAGGCGGAGGATTCTCCTATGAATGCAACACGGTACGACGTGCTCGGACGAGTGTGGTACAAAGTGGCGAAGAATACATGGCGAAGAATTGGTGATAATCAGACTGAAACAGAAGAAACAGATGATGAGGACATGGATGCCAGCGCAGAAATGGATAGCATCCCCGTGGAGGATGGCGGAGTGGATTTGAGCCCTTCTGCTTTGCCCCGTCGTGGATTGTTCGATGTGAAACGTGTGCTCACATCCGATCTGATTCCCTATCTGACACAAGGTATGCGAGCACTGGGATGTAGAACCGATATGGTGTGTTATCTGGTGGAGAAATCGACAGAGAAAAAATGGGAAGAGATAGAGTCTTTTTCCATTCCCATTCAAGTGAGTGGTTGTTTACCAACAAAGTGGGACATCATCACAGAATGCACATTCGCAGAGTCAGAGGGGGCTCAGGATAAGGCTGATGTTATCCAGTACTGCGAACGGGTCTCCGGCGCTCTGATAGAAAGAGAAAACGAAGTCCTCAAGATGCTTGTGGAATACGATGCCGCGTACCGTTCCCTTCTGCAATTTGCAGGATCGTTTGATGAATTTTTGTCAGAGTTTCGTTGGACACTCACAGGGAACCTGCGTGAAGCCGCTTCGGTTATCGGATGGCTAAACCGTATTCCGTGTTTCATCGCCAGTTGTGATGAGTGGCCTCCTGCTTTAGACCCTCATAAAACCAGTGGTGGTAGCAACTCTTCCTCCTCTAGTGATTCTTCTGAACCTTCCCCCGGTGATTCTGAATCCTGAATAATGTTTGATCTGCACACTATAATCGGCCAACAAAAATGGCAACGAGCCTCTGTTCTGGCAGCAGTGCTTGTCTTTTTGCTGGGAGCACATCTGGCTTTTGCCGATCAGGAAAAACCGCCAAGACGTTTCCCTGTACTCGCCGCCTGTACCCGCTACCAGTATGACGAGCTCTTTAAGGATATTAAGTGGGATGATTTTACGGTGCCGGAACTTGCGGAAGTGAGTTATGTGTCCGAATGGATGAAGGAGTATCACGGAACAGTGGCCCGCGTAGTTACGGAAGATATGAGTCCCGGCGCACTCACGTGCACCGCTTCTGACTATACTGGGATGATGCAACCTCGCCCCGAGTTGTATGCGCTTGCTCAAAAGTTGCCTTCCTGGGCAAACGAGGAGGATAGCGATTATAACAATGACAATATGAGTCGGCTTTCACAGCTGGATGTTGGCACGGTACTTTTGGAATATTTACGCATGTACGAGTGTGCACTGATAGAACGGAGTTTGTTTTTGCCATCCGATACATTAACGCAGGAATCCGGAAGAGAAGAACGCGCGAAGGAAATCCAGCAAAATCCGGGGTCTCTTACGGAAGCGCTTCTTAATGTTTTAAAGGTTTTGCTCAAAAGCGTAACGGACTACATTCGTATTTTTGGTCTGGTCGCAGCAGACCGACATACTATTACGGATGAACTGGTTCTTGCGCGTTCTGCCCTTCACCGAACACTTGTTTTCATTGGGGGATACAACCGCCTGCGACCTATTGATGCTGAATTCACCTGTCTGCAGCAAGCAACTCTTGATATTCGTAATGGCTTTGCTTTGTCGGCAGATGCTGGCTCCTGTCTTCCGCGTATTTGGAATGCCAAAGATCCTCTACGCGACCTTCAGTAATATGTTTTTGCATAAACGTTTTGTCGTCGGCCTGCTCGCATTCTGGATGCTCTTCCAGCCGATTGCCGCATCGGCAATCTATGAACAAATGCGCACAGTAACACGTCAGGAATTTATGCTTGATCAGGTGGAAGACGATATTTCGTCCTTCATTCAGGACCAAAACGTTTTTAAAATTGATCCGCAACTCAGTAGTCAGGATATTAATGATTCTGTACAAAACCGTTCGGACAAAATCTGTGCGCGGAGGGAGGAAAAAGCTGTTCCTTGTGGGATTGCACTCCCTGTGACAAAAATTGCGAAACGGGAAACTCGCGTGCGCACTCTTGCTCGTGACTTACAGATTATCGCTTCGGGATACGAGCTGCCCATTACAGAACACCCGTACGACCCTGTGGCCGTCCTCCCACGTATGCCAAGCATCATCGGCATGTGGCAAGCAACGAACGACTGGCTAGTGACACCCATCGTTGAACGACGCATACGTTCCATG
>JBAYNS010000003.1:0-27976 GCA_041678625.1 Candidatus Peribacteraceae bacterium | reverse complement strand
CTACCGTCGCCTCAATGTCATCGGGCAAACCTTCCGCAAGCACAGTGAAAACCGGTGTGTAATTATTCTGCGCATTCCACACGGTAAAACCGTGTGCTCCCGCATCGAACACCGCAGCAATTTGATCACGCATATTCTGTGCGCTGACATAATATCCCTGAATCCACGGTCGCACTTTGTCCGCGTATTCCGGTCCGAGTAATTCTCTGTACCCCGTAATCGTGCGGTATACCAAGTAATACATGCGACTGACGGGGTGCACAGCAGGATTGTAGTAACTTCCCTCTGCGAATGTTGCGGGGTACGCCATGGGCGAGATGATGTCGACGTACGGCGCAAAGCGGACGATGTCCTGCCCCAGTGGCTCCAGATTCACGGGGAAATTCCACCCGAGAATCGCATATGTGGAAATTCCCAATTTGGTTTGCGGACGAATGCGATCAATGGTTTCTCGAGCCATTAAAATAAACTGTTCAATATGATCCGCCTTCTGTGAACCGGAGAGTCCGATCTGCGATTGTGCATACTCCGTGGGATAGCGGATATAATCGAAATTCACTTCATCCACCCCGGAGCGTAGCACGGCCTCGAGTACTTCTTGGTTGTAAGAGAGGACGGTGGAATTCCCTGGATCCACCCAACCGGAACCCAGGCAGATCTTGGTCTGCGGATTACAGATTTGCGTATCACGCGAGCGCGCAGAAAGAAGCGTGTCTTTTGCAACAATGAACCGTGCAATGGTGTAGATACCGCGATCACGCGCTAAGGAAACAATCTCGGCAAGATTGAAGAAGGGATTCATGAGCCGCAATTCCTCGGCCTGAGGAAAATCTCCTTCTATGTACACATAGGATCCTTTGACATCGAATACAACAGCCGGATGTTCCAGTGAAGCCAGACGATCGAAAGTTGTCAGCAGAAGATCGCGATTGCGCACACTCGTCGCCGTGAGGTACACACCGGTTACCGCAGTATCAAGATCGGCACTGTAGACGCTATCGGGAAATACTTCCGCATCATCTTGGAGGATATTTCCAGCCGAAAAATGAACCGACTCTTCTGTAGAAACGGAAAAATATGCCGCAGCACGCTGCAAAACCGTGACACTGGTGAGCATGATGAGTGCGGCAGTACACGAAAGTAAACACCCCAGAAGCAATGCAGGTCTCTGGCTCGATGGCAAAGTGCATGGAAGCACTGCCATTACTGCAGTGTGCGTCTGTGATCGCACCCTCTGAACCGGAGAAGAAAAAATCATAAATATTGATGTGTATTAGCGAATGATTGCCGTATTCTTCTATTTATTATATTATCATAATTTATATAAATTAGCAAATATCCCCATCTTCAAACTCCAAAACACATAGCACAAAAGCTCTGAGGGAGTTCCGCGTGCGCGGGACTTCGTCAGGCAGGCCGTACGTAGTGATGTGGTGGGCAGCACAGGATTCGAACCTGTGACCTTTCGGATGTGAACCGAACGCTCTAACCAACTGAGCTAGCTGCCCCTGTACGCTCCCTGCCCGTCCGAAACGGATTTCATCTGCGGGCGGGGAAGCTGCCTGCCCCGCACTGAAGCAAAGCGACTGGTGCGGGGAGCTAATCGTCCAAAAGAAGACGGAAGAATAAAAGCAGAGGTGAAGGCGTATTGCAACGCAGAGAACCTTATAATGTTGCGAACTCCGGATCTTTTTCCAAACGGCTCTCCTCGGGTAGTTGTTGCCCCTGATACTTGCTGAAAGGTTTTTTGTTATAGGGAACTTCTGCAGGGCTGGACATCTGCTCAAATGCCAGCTGGCACACGCGCATGCCCGGATAGAGTGCAACAGGCAGGCGATTCAAATTACTGATTTCCAGAGTGATGGTGCCAGAGAATCCCGGATCCACAAAACCAGCTGTCGAGTGAATGATAATCCCGAGTCGCCCGAGTGAGCTCCTTCCTTCTACGCGTACTACCAGATCATCTGGAACCGTGATGCACTCTTGTGTGACACCAAGAACAAATTCACCGGGTTGCACAATGAATGAATCTCCGTCGGTAACGGTAATTGTGCGCATATTTTCCGCAAACGTTTTGGGGTCTTTGGGATCGAGTACGGCAAATTGGCTGTGTTCGTAGAGTTTGAACGTATGACCCAAGTGTAAATCCATCGAACTGGCATGGATATGCATCACACCACCAGATGGCGTCCCTGTGACTTTCAGATGACCGGAAGCGATGGCCTGCCGAATATCTTTATCGGAGAGGATCATAGAAACAACAGAATCAATCAGAGAATCATGGATTTGTAGCCTAGCACAGTGGACACAGTGATCAGAATAGAAAAACACTGTTCTTGCCATTGAACCGCACCGAATGGCACGTACAATGGCTCAGCCATATGCCCATGAAGAGTGCCATCAACAGCATGGTGAATGCCAAAGGAGATGACGGGATAGCTTCTCTGGAGGACCACGCATCACAACAGCATTGCAACACCGTGCGTCATCAATGTATAGATAAACTCGAACGTCTGATGACACATGCAGAGATGTTTACAGCGCGCGACGTTGCCGCATACCGAGAACGAGCGCTCTCTGATCGCGCACTGGAATCTGCCGGTATTCGCACAGCGGAAGAGAAGCTTGCAGCGTTGCAACAGAACGCCGATCAATACATTCCAGAAACCATTGAGCGGGTCACGCGTGCCGAAGCAGTGTTCCATGCGGGCATTACCCGCGCACAGGCAAATGGCTGGATTACCTCCGAAACAGCAGCGTATTGGAACAGAAAGCTCAAATCCAACAAGATGCCATGGTGGGAAAAAGAAGAATTTCTGCAGAAGAAGTTTCCACGCTTCTTAAAGAACTGGGAAACAATGACAAAAGATATTCAAAAAGTGAAAGAGGCGGCGAAGAAGGATTCTTCCCTTGCGGCAATCCCAGAGGTTGCACTGATTCTGTCTAAAAAGAGCAGCCTGAAGAATTACAGAGAATGGCGCAATGCCGTGCATGAAGCGCTCGGTGCGATTGAGGCGCACCGTTACCAGCGCACACGGCTCTATGGAGAAGCCAAGAAAATTCTGCAGAAAGCAGCCAGCGATCAGGTTCTTGCCGGCAGCAAAATCGGCACGTGGCTGCAACGTATCTTTGAAACCAATGCGTCAACGGAGAAAATTGTGGAATTTATACGCGGCAGCGGACCAAAATCTCTGGAGGGGCTCATCAGCCGCTGGGCACAGGTACGTGAGCGCTTTGACAAGGTAGAAGGAATGCGCCAGAAACAGGGGACGCCGCGCGGTTTCCACTTTGTTACCACAGATAAATTCCTACGCTGGCATTATTCCAAGCGTCTTGCCTATGTGGATGAAGCGGAAAAACGCTTTACGGATATTGCCAAAGAGCACCCTCTTATTTTGGATATCCGACGAGAACTCGATTGTGAAGACTGGGCATCTGCTGCCGCACTGATACGCACAGCTGAACTGGAAATCTTCAATCCCAAAGACAGAGAGAAGCTGCGCTCGATGAAGAATTATCTGCATGAAAATCAGAAAAGCGGTGAGCAAACACAGGATTCTGCAAGCGATGCTTACGCAAGCCCGCAGGAGGAATTGGATGCCATGCTCCTTTCTCTTCCTCCGGCTCTGCAACCTCTCTACAGAAAAGCGTTTGAAGCAGGGAAAGGAGAGTGTCTCTTTTCTTTGATGTATAACCGCGTCTGGTGCCGCGAAAAGGGACAGGCGCTCGATGACAGAAAAGAAGCTCAGCTAAGAGAGCATGCAACGGAAGAGACAAAATACCGTCTGGAGCACGGCGATACCAAAGGGCACATAGCCAGTGATGTGAATAGCTATCAGGAGCCCTCTATCAGATCGTATACGTACACCGGTGTGAATAAATCACAGACACTTTTTGCAAATGCGCAAGGGCATGGGGCACTGGTTGCGAAAATGGAGAAAGAAGACAGCTACTTGTTCCGCTACTGGACTACGCTCATCCCCGAAGGAGTGGATTACTCTACCCACGCATACATTGTGAAGAATCTGCACCATCGCATGAAGAAATGTCTGCGCAGCGCCAAAAGCGCATCCGCCCCGACAGTCAAAAAACAAAATAAAGCTGTGAAAACACTGAAATCCTATGGAACATCACTATACCAATCTGCTTGAATTCTGAACCATTTTTCTGCAAAGTGTTCCCCTCTTCCCCTTTTACCATGACATACCGCGTTGCCCTCTTTGCCTCCGTACTTCTGCTTGCAGGTTGCACATCGACATCCTCGTCCACCACGCATCCGTATCAAATGACCACGGATGAACGTCTGCAGAATCCGATCTACGCAGAAGCGTACGCCGAACATATGGTAGACCGTATGACAGAGCTCTTCATTCAGCAGAATCCGCTGATTGAAGATGACAGTAAGCGCCGCATTGCGGAAACGACGAAAGATGAATGGCTTGCACGCGCACGAACGGAACGAGCACGTCAAAAGGAAGGTCGACTGGGTAATTTTGTGGAAGTGGACGAGTACGCCAGAGGACCAGTGATCCTCCTGGATGGGATTCTCTACTTTGGACTGAGCTTTGAAACGGAACCGGGTCCGGGGCTCCACGTGTTCTTAACGAATGCACTGGATCCGCGCGACGTGGAATTCCCCGACGAGACGAGTGTGGATCTGGGGCTGCTCCTTTCCCCGTTTGATGCGCAGTACTATGTCGTTCCGCCCGTGGAAGATTCTGCGCCGCAACTGCGAACAGTGGTACTGTGGGATACCAAACTGGAACGACTGTACGGTTTCGCACAACTCAGTAAGTAAGACGGGATGAACCTGCCTACAAACGCTGCTGCAGTTGTCGAAGATGCTCTTCAATCGCCGCACTGAGCGTGTCGTATCCGGCGGGCACTTCTGTGCCATTGACGAAGAATGTGGGGGTTCCGTTCACTCCCCGATTACGGCCTTCCTCGTAATCCGCCAGCACGGTGTCGCGCTTAGTATGGGATTTCCAACACCGTTCAAAAGTGGTGACATCCAATCCTAGACGATCTGCCCAGTCCAGCAAAGCGTCATATCCCAATTGATCCTGCTCGGCAAACATCAGATCAACATACTCCCAGAATTTGCCCTGATCCGCAGCGCACTCGCTCGCTTCTGCCGCATCCATGGCATAGCGATGAATCGTGCGCAACGGAAAGTGTTTCCATTCGTACCGGATGACAGCCCCATACTGCTTAAGCAGAGGCTTTACTACCCCCTCGTGCGTTGGTGCACAGAACGGACATTCAAAATCCGCAAATTCTTCTACAAGCACAACGCCATTAGGACTTCCTTTGGATGGACGACTGGATTCTTTGGAAATACCCCCGGAGCCACAGGAAGACAGGAGGAGTCCTACGAAGAAGAGTGTGAGTAAACGCAAGCGCATGAGCACAGAGTATGCAGCGAAACAGCGGCATCCTCAAGAACCTTTTGTGAAAATTCACAGAGTTACCGTCATTACACAATCGGTGACTTTCTGCAACGAACTTAGGACAGGCAACTAAACGATTGGCGGAGCAAATTCCTCATCAAGAGCCCCGGAATACCACGCTTCCGCAGTAATATCGCCTCCACTCTCATCCCATTTACGCAGCAATTCTTCAACTTCTTTGCGTGGTCTTACAATCTGCAAGCAAAAGGAGGAGCACTGGCAATGTGGGTAGTTTATGCAGAAAATAGAAAGAATACGGCATATTCAGGCTTACATTCGCGAATGAAAAACATTGCATAATATGAAAAATATTGATATAATCATAGTTGTATCATAAACACAAAATCACCAATCCCGCCAAAGATACTCACCGGAAGTGAAGTCTATGACACTATCATGCGTGAGATTGAGCCCGATTTGCTTTTTGACAATCTCCCAAATCTTAAGAAGCAGTATTCAAGCAACACTGATAAACAATTGGAGAAACGGTACAAACAAGCACTGCAAGAATACAAAAAACGTTATCACAGATACAAAACACAATTAGAAAAAGAGGTAAGAGCATACGTAAGGACTGCACAGCAATGGATAGAACAGCAGAATCATGCTTACGAAAAGAGACAAATACACCAACTAGAAACTGCTTTTGTATAGTTCCTTCCTTTTTCTTCTTATGAGCAAATTACTGAAAATCATCGAAGAAGCACGCCTCTTAAAAATGAGTATGCGGAACGATGTAGTCCCTGGCAATGAGCAAGAACATGATCAAGTAGATATTACAGAATCAGATCCTTTTAAAGAGGCCGAGAATATTGCAAGAAAAGCAGAAGAAGACTCTGGCAATCTGCAAAAAAGAGTAGATGTAGCACAAAAAAGAGTTCAAGAAACAAGGGAAAGCGTAGAAAACATACAAGAGCGTATTTCACGTTTAAACGAGCGCATCGAAACGCTAAATAATACAGCTTCTGAAAGTATAAAATCGGTGTTGATAGGGAGAATACTAACCGTAAGATATGGTATCTCATCAAATGGTAAAACATATGGTATCTTACCTTTTCGAAGTGGTCAGGAACGGGACATTCTTCTCGGAAATAAGCAGGAGACTGAATCAGATGCCGATGGGGCCATTTATGAACATCATTATCGTGAGGGATATGAGTATGAACAACGTACTGAAGGAACTCGCATCTATGCACCTATAGAAGAGCTGGAGCAATGCCAAGAACAAATTGAAACTCGATTCAACACCAAAGAAATTGTAGAACACGAAGGGTATGCGGCAGAATTTAACAAGGAATATAATGTGAAGGAAGTAGATAGCCTAGTAGAAGATGACATTACAACGGAGGCAGAAGATGACAAGAAAGGACAGAAATCATCAGAAGAATACAAACAACACATGCAGATTGCCGAAAAATCTAGTAAGAGACTTAAGAATATTGTCGAAAGAATTCCCGAAGAAGCCCGGAAAGTTAATGGAGTAAAACTTTTTATCAATGCCAAATTTGCAGTGGACAAAAATGGTGTGATGCTTTTTGTGATACCTGCCGGACGTGAAAAAGAGTTTAGAGCAATGCCATATGCTATCAGCAATAACGTACACGGATTTACGCGGCAATATAAAAATGGCCAGTACGCACTCGAAATCAATCCCGATAGTATTAATAACCTTTTAGCACAGGTAGAGCTGCTTTATGTATATAGTCCAGACCGCGATCGATCGCAAGAATCGGAGAATTTTGACGCCTTGTTCGACGAAGTTAGGAAAAATGGACACCGGCTGGAAGCACCAATTGATTTTCAAAAAAGAGTCACACAGCTCGGCAATCATTTGGATTTCATCAAACAACGTTATCAACAAACTTCTCTTCAAAAAACACCAGCCGCAAATTTCATTAGAGATATACAGCTGGAAGCGACACCCGATGGTACAAAGGTATATTTTGCACACGATACACAAGAACCAATTCTCTCTTTCTTTCAAGATTCAAACAATGGAGATAACTTTGTGAGTCAGCATCCTGCTTTATCATCGGTTAGCTTCAAACAAAAAAATAAAAAATACGTTAGCAATGATTTATCGATGAATGAGGCGGATAATTTGCTCAGTTTTTTCCGTACATATCAACCTGAAAAAACAAGTACTGATGAATCACCAGAAGTAAAAATCAGATGATATATCCACCCAGTATTTGATGCTCAAACAATAGGCAGTGTTCCTCGAAACTTCGGCTTCACTCAGCGCAAACAAGCTTAGGACAGGCAATTAAACGATTGGCGGAGCAAATTCTTCATCAAGAGCGCCGGAATACCACGCTTCCGCAGTAATATCGCCTCCACTCTCATCCCATTTACGCAGCAATTCTTCAACTTCCTTGCGTGGCTTGGAGAAAGTCTTGCGGGAGAACGCGATGATCTCCTCTTTCCATCCTTTCTCAGGCGTTGTGCACTTCATCGTCGTGCCGGAGAACGCATCGCGCGTCTCTCCTTTCACGCTCATCTTGATATAGAACTCCCGAACGGCAAGATTGATGATGTCACGGACTTTGAAGACCGGTGTGAATTCCTGTTCGAGCACCCGCGCATCCTCCGCGCCAACGCGGAATGTGATAATGGATCCAACGTTGCCGAAAATCGTGGTACGCACGTAATTGTCGAGCTGCCCCATGTACTGGTGCGCAACAGTAAGTGATAATTTGTACTTGCGCGCTTCGGAGAGGATTTCGGCAAACGTATTCGTGGCAAAGTACTGGAACTCGTCACAATAGAGATAGAAAGGTTTGCGCTGCTCTTCCGGCATATCCGCCCGTTCCAGCGCCGCCTGCTCGATCTTCGTGATCATCATAGCACCCAGAAGCGCCGCATTTTCTTCACCGAGGAGACCCTTATTGAGCTTTACGAGCATGATCTTCTGGTTGTCCATCACCTGGCGGATATTGAAGGTGTTGTACGGCTGCCCGATGATGTTGCGGATGAGGTTGGTGGAAACAAGCTGCCCGACTTTGTTGAGAAGCGGCGTAATGGCCTCGTTATCGAATTTCTCGCTCCATGCGGCAAATTCATTGACCCAGAAATTCTTCACCACGGCGTCCTCGATCTTCGCGACAATCTTCTGTCGGTAATTCTTGTCACTAAGCATCTTCAGGATGGAGAACACCGTCGTTCCCTTGCTATCCAGCAAAGCGAGTGTGGTCTGCCGAAGTACATGCTCCAAACGCGGCGTCCAGTTGGCGCCAAAGAGCTTCTTGAAGATTTCAATGAATCCGATAGTAACCCTCAGCTTGAGCTCCGGTGTGACCGCTTCCATCGGGTTGAAAGCAATGGGGAACTCCGTATCCATCGGATTGAAGTAGATCACGTCGTGCATCCGCTCTTTAGGCACGTGTCGGATCACCGCATCCACCAGATCACCGTGCGGATCCATAACACAGACTCCTTTTCCTTCTTTAATATCCGTGGAAATCAGAAGTTCCAGGAGTTTACTTTTACCCGTGCCGGACTTTCCTACAACGTAGAGATGTCGTGCGCGGTCCTCGCGCATCAGACCAAACTTGATGCGTTGGTTATGATAATTGGTAAGACCAAATGGCAGAACACTTGGATCATTCGCCTTTGGGAGATCCATGGGCGGCTCGGAGCGCCGGGCCATCACATGAACCATATGCGGTACGATATCGGGGTCGGGGAAGTGATACATTCCGGCAAGTTCGCTGATACCCATCCATGAGGATTCGTCCAGAGCCCGTTTTTGCCAACGTCGTAGAGCTGCTTCTCCACGCAAACGCTTTCCGATAACGAATCCGTTGTAATCCAATGTATTGAACTGTGAGTACGCCTGCTCAAGAGCACGGAGTTGTCCGCGTGCTTTCTCCTCTTGCTTGGCAATAGCGGCAACGCGCACCGTAACGCGATAATGCCGTTCGGCAACCTTGGTACTGATAGCTTCCCGCTCACTCGATCGGAAACTTTTTTGGGAACGCGCCTTCACAAAATCGCGCAAACGCACCAGTTTGCGGAATCTGTTGACGAAGTACTTTATGCCGCGGCGAACGTTGAATGCAAAATTATCCGGAATCGGCTGCAGAACAACCTGTACCCATAATTGCTGATCCTCTTCCGCTTTACTGAGCACGGTATAGAGGCCTGCCAGACTATCGCCTTCGAACTCCGTAAAACGTTTCCATGGATAGATATCCGTCCGCTTGCGCTTGAGCCGTGAAACAACCAAATGCGCATCACCAATATTTTTCATGTGCGCATAGTCCCCTTCTTGCTCCTCAATGACCGCATTTGGATAAATGGAATATACCTGTCCAACAACAAGCTCCCGCAGAGCACTGGGAATGTAAATGTAAAAGTAAATATGCTGCCGATAGGAAACGAGCTCAAAACTCACCGTTGAACCGACAATTTGTTCATGGAGATTTGTGAGGAGTTGTGTGAATTTGGGCTCGGTTTTGCCGGCCTTCTCATCCCATTGCTGAATACGTACAAGAAGAAGCATTGTGAGAAAGAATACTGCAATAGAACAGCGTTTACTAGTGATTAGAGACAAATTATAAACACTAAATCCGAATATCGAAATTCGAAACTTTTCGGATTTGGTGCTTCGAATTTCGTACTTATTAGTACACCTCTTTTAGAAAACACTCCTCACCCATTCGACTAGCTCAGAGCGAAAATTGCTTTAGTAAACCTCCCGAAGATAGCAGGATTCACAGTACACTTTCTCCGGTCTTTCTGGATTATATGTTGTTTGGATTTCCTTGTGACATTTCATACAAGTTCTTTGCCACATTTCTCGTGGATTCCTCATCCTAAAACGTTCTAGATGTCTGCAATCAGGGCATGTCTGTGGAATAGGGACACCTATAGTGCGGTAGAAATTAAGTTCTTGTGGAATGATGCGGTAATTCTTCTGACATTGCGTGCAGCAAAGGGTTTCCTTGGTAATTGAATCTTCAACTACATCAATACAATCGGGAATATCCGATGTTTGTGACACTGAAGAAGTTTTTTCTTTTTCTCTCCACTTAAATCCAAGGTCACACGCTTCTTTTTTTGAGAGAGGATAGTACTCGTGTGCAACAGTTTCATTATAGGCAAAAGGAGAAACAGAGCCCGGAGGAAATTCTCCCCATTCGCCTGATTCTTTCATCTGGGCAATAATTTTTATAACGATGTCCTCGTACTCTTCTTTTGTGTATTGCTTGTTCAGAATGCAATATTCCTTGTGATTGAGAGCGGCACATCCAAAGAGGTCGTGGCTATTATTGACCATGCCGCAGTAGTAACAAGAATTGCAGTAATGCGATGCGAAGCAGAATGCACAATGGTGCATGTGCAGCGTTGAACAGAGCTCATAGCTTATTTCCGGATCGTAGAGCGAATAATTGAGGTCCTGGCAATCCTTTGCATTGAGCACATCGTAAAGATGCTTACAATCTTCACACTCTGTTGCGTTGTACACTCCTACGCAATTCTTACAATTCTTGATGTTATTCCCCGTACAATCCTCGCAATTCAGCGTATACATGTCTCGATAAATCCCCTTCTCTATACGCATTGTATTCCATATTTCCGTGATCTTTTGCAAGGATGAATGACACCTGGTATTCAATTCTGCAAGTTTCTTCTCATACTCTTTTTTCGTGTGCTGTTCATTAAGAATGTAGTACTGCTTATTCCGTAAGTTCGTACAGAGGAGGCAATCTTTGCAGTTCTTACAGTCAAAACAAAACGCACAATCATTACAATCATCCAGGTACATCGAATGCTGACACCGATAGCAGTTGTAGCATTGAATACATTCGTAGCAGAACGTCGATTTGTAGGTAAACGTACAATCGGCACAATCTTTGCAGTACTTAATGAAGAGATTGAAGTAGCAGTCTTCATTTGCCTCTCCGGCGATATCGAGGTAGCAATTTTTATCGTCTCCACAATAATTGCAGTACTCACTGTTCTGGCAATTCACGATATCGATCCCCAATTGCGGGATATCCTTCATCAACGCATCGAACTGCTCAAAGAAAGATTTGGAAAAATCATAGGCACGACCGTAATCCATAGGATCCCATTGATCGCTATACCATGGCGTAGGTCGATACGCCTTGTATGGCTCATCCAGTGCAAAGATCGAAACGTACTCTTCTCCGGTCAGGTCACACTTCCTTTTATAGAACGTGCGGTCATTGCGCCAGCTCAATCGCCTGCGCACGCGGCATTGGGAACAGAGTGTAGGTGGAGGAATTGGGCATGTTTTCCCTTCGAATATTGGAGAAACATTCTCATAGAACCTCAGATCATCATCTGTAACCTCGAATGAGGTGTTACATTGAGTGCAAATCTTCTGCATGACATCAATATACTTCCTTTAAGTAGCAATCTTCGCAATACACTTTTTCTGGTCTTTCTGGAGCAAAAGATGTCATGATCTTTGCTTCACACTTCTGGCAGTTACGCTCCCAGAGCTTGCGAGGATTTCTGAGTGAAAGCCGCTTATCGTAGCGAACATCAGGATGAAAATGTGGAATAGGAAGATTGTGTTTGCGATAAAACCTCAGTTCAGGTTTTGTGATTTGAAACGGCCTCTTCGTCTCTTCACACTCAATCGCCCAGTTGAGAATATCATCGGGAACTTCCTCAATTCTGTCAGGCAGCTGTGTTGCAAGGATGATTTTCTCTACTTGCAAGATTGTATTCTCTCGATCTCTCCACAGAAATCCTCTCTTGAGCGCCTCTTCCTTTGCTAAAGGAACATATTCGTATGCAAGTGTTTCATTGTATCCGAATGGTGCATACTCAGGTGGAAAAAATTTGCCCCATTCCTCGTATTTCTGCATGTGCTCGATAATCTTAGGCACGAGTTTGTTGTACTCCTCTTCTGTGTATTGCTTATTGAAGATGCAGTGATGTTTCCGCGTGAGACCACTGCATGCGAAGAGATCGTGACAGTTATAGCAGTAATCACAATAGAGGAGATCGTGACAATTGAAGACAAAGATAGAATAGGCGATATTGAAATCTTCTATCGTTCCAAGTGTCTCGTAACAGAGCTCCGGTTTGATGTACATGTTTGAGCAGTCGTAGTTGTCCTTCACCTGCACACCCACCTGAACATAGCGGCAGTCCTCGCTTTCGTTCATGTCATAACAGTCAAAACAGTCTTTTGAGTTTTCAATGTAGTCCCCTGTACAGTTCGTGGAGTTCACAATATTAGCGTACTTCTGAATTTGCTTTGCACGCTGTTCCATGAGCTTCTCACGTATGGCCAACATCTTTCTGTTCGATCCCCAGAACTCCTGCACGTGCTTTTCATACTCTTCCTTCGAGAATGGTTTGTTTAAGAAATGGTACTCCTTTTGATGAAGGTTTGTGCAGAGGCAGCAATGCTTACATCCGTTTAAATTCGATGAGAAGAGACAGTCCTGGCAATTCTGACTGAAGAGGAGAAAGGTGCAGTTGTAACACTTATAAAGAGAGAAACATTCGTAGCAGAGTTCGGAATTATAAATGTACGAACAATCAACACAGTCCTTACAGCTCTGCATCAGTTTTCCATAATAACAGTCCTCACTATATTCTGAGGAATTGATCAGGTAACAATTTCTACAAAATCCCGTTCCCGTGGAATAGTCAGAATTTTG
Organism: Candidatus Peribacteraceae bacterium; assembly: GCA_041678625.1. Lineage (GTDB taxonomy): Bacteria > Patescibacteriota > Gracilibacteria > Peribacterales > Peribacteraceae > JBAYNS01. The sequence goes on along the minus strand of JBAYNS010000003.1, from coordinate 14,877 downwards.
GTTGTCCATAGTGCAGACCGTTCTGCGGGGAACATCTTTGAGTAACTCGGAAAACTGTTCAAAGAATCCACGAGAGAAATCAAAGTCACGACCGTATTGCAGCGGATCGAGGTCATCACTCAACCACTCCTCTTCAGTCCAAATTTTGAAAGGCCCACCCCATGGTGACTCCGGTGCGTAGAGCGATATGACTTCTACTCCAGACTTTGTAGAAATGTTCTTATAATAATTGCGCTCATTTCTGTGGCACGTTCGCAAGAGCATCCTGCATGTAGGGCAATACACCGGTTCAGGTGGATGCACTTCGGTCTCGCCAAATGTGAACTTCATCTTTTTTAAGAAGACTCTTTCATCTTCATGAATCTCGAACGAGGCCTGACATTTCTTACAATTGGACATTTATTGATAGCTTACAGCTTTTTGAAGCTTGCAGTGAAGACCTAACTACACTCCTTGTCTATAGCGTTTTCCATGCCTCTGCAAACCTCGTGTTATTGTCCATACTCCACCCTGAGCTTCAAAGAGTATTTGTTGCCACGGCTCTGATTGTTGTACAGATTGTTCTTGTGCATTGCCTGTTTCTGGGATTGTAATATCAAAGTCAGGTTTTGCTTCTCTAGTATTAGAATTAATCATCTTAGAGAGGGTAATTAATAAATTTCCTTAATATAGCAATCTTCGCAATACACTTTCTCTGGTCGCTCTGGAGCAAAAGATGTCATGATCTTTGCTTCACACTTCTGGCAGTTACGCTCCCAGAGCTTGCGAGGATTTCTCTTGCGGATGCGATCAAGGTGGCGCTCATCAAAACAGTACCGAGGAAGAGGTAATTTGTGCAGCTTATACATGTGTACCTCTTGAGGTATTACCTTGTATGGTTTGCCTGAACGTTCACACGTTAAGATCTTCTCTGTGATGTCCTTTGGGATATCTGCAATATCATCCGGCAATTCCGTTGCGGGACCCTGGTAATCAAAGTGATGACTCTCGCTATCGTCTTGCCACTTCCAACCCATCTTGAGGACTTCATCTTTGGCCAGGGGGAAATATTCTTGCGCAACCGTGTCGTTGTAGCCAAACGGACTGAGCTCTGGCGGAAATGGCTGACCCCATTCACACCCCGCGGAGCTCTCCGCAGGAAAGCGAAGTGGGGTCTTTCTCATGTGCTCCTCAATCTTTTTGCGTAGCGCCTCGTACTCCTCCTTGGTGTACTGCTTGTTGAGAATGCAGTACTGCTTCTTCTGAAGCGCTGAACATCCAAAGCAATCGCGACAGTGTTGGCAGTGGTCTAAATACATGGAATCCTTAGAAAAGAAGCTTACGAACGTAAACTGCGTGTTGTACTGACTAATGGTGCTGATCGTCCCGTAGCAGAGCTCGCAGTTGTCTACGACAACATGTCCATCGTAGCAATCCCGTGATTTAAAGCTGAAGATAAGGTACCCGCAATCCTCCAGATCTGCGCTGTCGTAGCATTCCACACAGTTTTTGCAGTTCACAATGTGGTCCCCTGTAACGTTTTCATTGCGATTTCCGTCGTAATGCTGATGGATTTGCTGTGCCATTTGTTTACGCAAAATGATGTCTTTGACCGATTGGAGAGCGCGCCAGCTTCCTGTATTGAGTTCAGTCAGCTTTTTCTCGTACTCCTCTTTGGAATGTTCTTCGTTGAAAATACAGTACTGTTTATTGCGTAATCCAAAGCATCCGAAGCAGTTTTTGCAATCCTTGCAGTCCGAAAGGAAGTAGCTCTCGGAAGAGTTATGAGTCTTCTCGCAGTGGGCAAGCATGTAAGAATTTGAACAATCGATACATTCCGCGCAGAGACTACATTCGAAACAGTTCAAGCACTCCATACAATCCTTACAGCTATCAATGCCATACGAGTAATAGCAATCCTCATTGTGGTCACTCACGAAAATCATGTAACAGTTTTTGTCTTGCTGCGCACCATTCGTGTAGTCGCTGTTCACGTTGTTGGATGTGAAGACGGAAATCTTCGGAGCATCCATCATTAATTCGTTCATTTGTTCAAAGAACGGCCGATTGAAATCAAAATCTCTTCCGTATTGCGTAGCATCCCATTTATCCGACCACCATTCATGTTGGTCATAAATCTTATAGGGACTATCCGGTGGATAGATCGAGATAATCTGCTTTCCTGTTAGATCACACTTGCGGTGGTAAAGACGCCGTTCGTTCCGGAAGGCAAAGCGCCCCTGCATACGGCACGCGGGACACAGAACCGGATCGGGCAAGTGAATGTGTTGCAGGAACGACTTTTCCTGAGGATGGATGGTGAAAGCCGATTGGCAACGAATGCATGAAGACATGTATGGGAGGAAAGAATACGTTGACATAAACCCTATAGTTATTGTGTATTGTAGTCAATACAGTTAATAATATACTTGCGATATTTGTTGCTTTATTGGCATTTTTACTATAAAATTAAGTGTAGTAAATCTATTACAACATGCTGACTCATGCGCTCTCTGAACTCGGCCTCAGTGAAGAAGAAGCACACGTGTACCTTGCGGTCCTCGAGCTCGGTGGTTCCTATGTGAGCGCTATTGCGAAGAAGGCAAAAATTCACCGGGTTGTGTGCTACAAGATTCTTGATGACCTAACGCGAAAAGGTTTGGTCAGTGCATTTTCGAAGAACAAAATCAAACACTACGCGGTGACCAGTCCGGAAATCATCGTGCAGAAACAGGAAGAAAAACTGCGCATAGCCCAAGACCTCTTACCGGAACTGGAATCTCTGACGAACACATTGGCCTATAAGCCAAAAATTGAATACTACGAAGGAATTGAAGGTATCAAAAATATCTTTGAAGATACACTGACAGCTCAAGCGGAAATGCTGGGCTATACCAATCTTGCCGCACTCCCAAAAGTGGTCTCGGCAGAATACCTTCGTGATTACGCTAAAAGAAAAATTGCCAAAGGCATTAAAACACGCATGCTCTCCCCTCACCTGCCCGAAGCCCTAAAGTACTTGCGTACGTACTATCCGCAAAACTTCGATCCTCATTTGGTAGAAATCCTCTTTGTAAATCCAAAGGAATATCCTTTTGAGTACGAGATTAATATCTACGGCGATAAAGTTGCCATCATATCCCTTAATCCCAATGAACTGCTCGGCATGATTCTGGAGAGCAAAGTGTACGCCAATACGCAGCGTGCCATCTTCCAGTTAGCGTGGCTGGGAGCAACAGCGTTTGTGGCAAAGTAATTAGTAGACTTTCTTCAAGTAGCACTCTTCGCAATAGACTTTCTCCGGTCTCTCTGGTGAATAGGTTGTCTGGATCTCTTTCTGGCACTTATCACACTCGCGCTTCCAGAGCTTACGGGGGTTCCGGATTGTTAAACGATCCGCGTGTCTCTGGTCGGGGCAACGACGTGGAATAGGAATCCCCATAGCACGGTAGAACTTCAGTTCCTGTGGAATAATCTTATAAGGCTTACCGGTGACCTCGCATGCCAACACATGGTCACAAATAGCCTCCTCTACATCGTTGATGCTATCTGGAATCTCCTTCGCAGTCACATTTGGTTTGTTGCTCAGCACTTCTGCCTGCCAACGCCATTGATTACTGAGAACAACTTCTTTTTTTAACGGGAAATACTGGTTCGCTTCCGAGATGTTGTAGCCAAATGGTGAGAGTTCTATCGGAAAGAATTCACCGAACTCCTTTGTGGATTGCATGTGCTCGATGATTTTTGGCACGAGCTCTTCGTATTTCTCTTTCGCATACTGTTTGTTGAGGATGCAGTACTGCGCTTTTTTCATCCCGACACATCCAAAAAGGTTCTGACAGTTATTCATGCACAGGTCGCAGTAGAGGAGATTGCTTCCCGTGTAACTGTTGAGATTGAACGCGGAGCGTGATGGTGTTGGGAAACATTCGCAACTCTCGTAAGCAAACTCCCCACTCACGTACGTGCAGTCGTACGCGTCTTTGATCTGGAAACCAATGGTATTCCTACAGTCCTTAGCGAAGGAGAGCTCATAGCAGTTCTGGCAATTCTGCGTATCAGTGAGGAAGTCGCCGGTGGAATCAATCACCCTGCCGTGCTTGCACATGAATGGCTGAATAGCATCTTTAAGCAACACATCAAAGCGCTGTTTGCACGCCTGCAAATTCTTGTAAGAAGAGAGGGGGAACTCAGCGCGCTTCGGGAAGCATTCATCCTTGGAGTACTGCACGTTTGCGATGCAGTACTGCTTCCCCCTCAACCCCCAGCACATGAAGCAATCAGAACAACTGCGACAGTCCCGCAAGAACGCGCTGTCGCGACATTGTGATGAGAAGTAAATGAAGCATGAGTTATAGATTTTGTTCGAAAAAATGGATTCGTATGTTTGCTCGCATTCATCAATAATGAGATCGTCGAAACAATCTCTGCTGCGCTCTACCCAAATACCATAACAACAATCGCGATTGTAATCCGCAGAGAAGAGCAAGTAACAATTCTTCAGGTGTGACACGTTACTGGTGTAATCACTATTTTCATTGTGTTCCTGCTGCAACGACATGCGCGGTACCACATGCTGCAAATCAGCAAATTGTTCGAAGAACGGTCGGTTGAAGTCATAGTCCCGTCCGTACTCTGTTGGATCCCATCGATCGCTCCACCATGCTTCTTTTCCGTAGATCACAAAATCCTTTCCAGGCGCATGCACCGAAATAATATCATTTCCCGTCAGGTCGCACGCACGATGGAATAGTGTTCGCTCGTTGCGATGTGCAAGGCGACGCTGGAGCCTGCAATCAGGACACAGCGTTGGAGGAGGAATCAGGGATTTCTTTCCCTGGAAGACAGGAGAGATTCTTTCCAGAAAATTCGTTTCATCTGGAGTTACCTCGAAGCCGGTGGAACACTGGGCACACGTTTTCTGCATTTATACTGAGTATAACCGAAGCATTAGCGCATCAGTATACCTCTTTCAGATAGCATTCTTCACAATAAACTTTCTCGGGTCTCTCGGGTGAATAACTCGTCTGGATTTTCTTCTGACACTTGCTACATTCACGTTCCCAGAGCTTACGGGGATTTTTTTGGATCATGCGCCGAACATGCCGCTCATCAGGATGTATATGCGGCACAGGAAGACGATGGGAGCGATAGAACTCCAGTTCCCGCTTTACAATTCTGAATGGCCGGCCGGAGGATTTACAGATGATTGCCCAGTTGAGAATATCATCGGGAATATCATCAATTGCGGCAGGTAATTTATGAGCCGGAATGGTCTTCTCTACATTGAGCTTTTCGTCCTGCTCATCTCTCCAAGGAAATCCTTTTTCTTGTGCTTCAGATTTCGTAAGTGGAAAATACATCTGCGCTGTTGTTTCGTTGTACGCAAATGGCGAGAATCCCGCAGGAAAGAATGCACCCCATTCGCACCCCGCGGAGCTCCCCGAGGTAGAGCGAAGTGGGGTCTTCCGCATAAGCTCAATTACTTTCGGAACAAGCTCTTCATATTCTTCCTGTGTGTATTGCTTGTTCAGAATGCAATACTTAGCAGGTTTCATGCACACACATCCGCACATATTGGATCCTGTTTGAATGATATCGCAGTAAATGAGGTTGGTTGATCCCCAAGATCCATGTGTGAAGATCGTGTTGTACGAGCCATAGCCAAGGCTTAAGGCATCGTATCCAAGTTCTGCGTCAGTGGTGTGGCATACGTCCATCAAATCCTTTATGTGGAATCCTGTGAAGATGTAAGCGCAATCCTCTCCGTAGGACACGTCAAAACAGTTTCGGAGATTGCGGGAGTTCTTGATGTAGTCACCCGTAACATTTTCACAACTAACCACCTCCAGTGCGCGACGTATTCCATGTTCTTTCAATTGTTCAAATTCCTTTAAAAGATCATCCAAATTTCCATTCGCAATCTTTTCCATGATTTCCTGTTTTATCCGCTGATACTCTTCCTTGGAATACTCACGATTTCTGATGAAATATCTCTTGTTGCGCAGATTCGTGGAAAGAAGACAATCTGTGCAGCCCTTACAATCAAAAAGAAAAGAACTTGAGGAACAACTTGTGCAATTCTGCGAAAAGAAAAGAGAATGACATTTGTCCACATCAATCACTTCATAACAGTAGTTTGACTCTGTGCAATCACAAGTGTCGATGCAATCGGTAGATTTGATTACCTGATAACCGTACAAGCAATCTTCATTGAACTCTGCTGCGAAGATCAGGTAGCAGTTTTTGTTTGAACCTGAATGATTGATGAATTCCGAGTTCTCATTGTTGATCACGTTGAGCGCAAGACGAGGTACTACATTTTGAAGTTCCTTCATCTGTTCAAAGAAAGGCCGTTCGAAATCTACATCTCGACCAAAGTCTCTGGAATCCCAGCTATCTGACCACCAACACTCCGTGCAGTAGACGGGAAACTTCCTTTCCTGCGGATACATGGAAACTATGGATTTCTTGCACAGATCACATGTTCGATTGTAAAGCTTGCGTTCATTACGCCATAAAAGCCTGAGCTGCTGGCGGCAATCAGGACAGCAAGCCGGTGGTGGCATGATGTATTTTTTATCACCAAACACTGGCGATATTTTTTGCAAAAACTCGAGATCGTCATCAGTGACTTCAAATGTGGCACTACAGTTGGTACAGGGTTTTTTCATAGAGAGTAACCAGCAATCAGTGACCAGTGGTCAGTCAGATGGGCATTATACTGGCCACTGCCTTCTAACCACTGACCACTAGTATACCTCTTTCAAGTAACACTCTTCACAATAAACCATCTCCGGTCTTTCTGGAGAATACGTTGTTTGAATCTCCTTTTTACACTTTGCGCAGGTTCGATCCCAGAGCTTGCGGGGATTGCGGAGCATCATCCTGCGCTTGTGACGTTCGTCAGGATGGTAGTGCGGGATGGGGAGTTTCATCTGACGGTAGAAATCGAGTTCCTGCTTGATGATGCGAAAAGGGCGACGGGTAGCTTCACATTCGATTGCCCAGTTGAGAATGTCGTCGGGAATGTCGTCGATAGAGTCAGGGAGTTTCTCCGCAGGGATGATTTTCTCGACTTTGGGCATCTCATCCTTCTGGTCTCTCCACTTCCATCCTCGTTTGAAGACCTCCTCTTTACTAAGAGGAAAGTACTCTTGAGCAACGCTTTCGTTGTAAGCAAAGGGACTCAATGACACAGGGAAGAATTCACCAAATTCCCCTGTTGATTTCATGTGTTCGATAATCTTTGGAATTAATTTCTCATATTCCTCTTTGGAGTACTCTTTATTGAAAATGCAGTAGTTACGATCACGTATACCAGCACATCCAAAACAGTTCTTACTGTTTATACAGTATTCTGAAAAATAAACTTCATATGTGTGTCTGGAAAATGTAGAGAAGTGCGTGTTTTTTGCACCGTACATACCAAGATACTCATTGCAACATTCGTTCTCTTCAGTGTAGTTGTTGTCATGGCAATCTTTCAAATCAACAACCTGCATGCAATATGCACAATCCTCGCAACGATCAACAAAGAACGACTGGAACGTGTTTTTGGAATTATAAATGTGTGTTCCGCTTACATTCTGTACGTTGCTACTTGGCATATAATGGTGAATAACTGCTTGTTTTACAAGATTCAACTCTTTCTGCCACTTCTGTCTGTGCACAAGATTGCAAAGGTCAATCTCTTTACGAATCGCTTCATACTGCTCCTGAGAAAGAGGCTTATTCCCGATATGATACTTCTTATTCCGCAGGCTGGCGCACGCGATACACTCGCTACATCCCTGCATGTCATAGCAATACAGCAAATCACTGGAGTTGTAGCAGTCCTGACAGAAAAGACATTGATAGAGCTTTCTGCTATCCGTGCACTCGTAGCAGAGTTCGCACTCACGTGTGACAAGGTTATCTACGCAATCCTTGGAATAATATGCTGAGCCGTACAAGCAGTCTTCGGAGTACACGGACCCAAAGGAGAGATAACAGCGCTTGCAATCACCTACGAAGTTGCAGTAATTACAATTCTCCGAGTTCACAAGGTACAAACTGATACGAGGGACCTCCTTTTGTAGCTCTACAAATTGCTCGAAGAAAGACTTGGAGAAATCAAAATCACGCGCTGAGTGTGTTGCGTGCCATTTGTCACTCCACCAACATTCAGGACAATACACAGGAAACGGCTTATCTGCTGAATACATAGAAAGAATGTCCTTTTTACAAAAATCACACTTTCTTTTGTATAAATTACGTTCATTACGAATGGCGTACCTGCGTTGTTGGCGGCATTGAGGACAGTATGTTGGTGGCAGAATCTGATACGTTCTCTCGCTAATGATCGGGGATATCTTCTCGTAGTACTGCAGATCATCATCGGTAATTTCGAATTTTGAGCCGCAATTTGCGCAATCCTTCTGCATCGGTGCATCAGTATACCTCCTTGAGGTAGCAATTTTCGCACAGAATGCGTCCATCATATTGAGCAGGCCAGCTGGTCTGCATATTTTCTGTGCATGCCCCACATGATGCTGTGCGCAATGCGCCATTGAAAGGAATTTGGGCAAAATTATCCCGTATGCGACGCATGTAGTAACTATGCGGCAACGGAACCTGCAGCTTCCGCGAGAATGCAATATCTGCCTGCTGGATTTGAAACGGTCGTTGGGCACTCTCATCCCAGAAAATTACACTTGCAAGTTCTGGAGTAGTCTTCTGCACATCAGCAGGGATCTCCGCTATATCCCGTGCATCCGCTGGGCGTGCAACAGTCCGGTGCCCTTTGCGAAATCCGTATCGTTCAAGAGAAGATTCATCGAGCGGCCAATGGAAACCTGCAAGACTTTCTTCGTACGGATTTGCGGCAAAATGGCCAGGGAAGAATCGTCCATACTCTCCAGACTGTTGCATAAGGTGAATGATTCGATTCTTCTCTTCCTCATATTCTTCTTTGCTGTATGGTTTGTTGAAAATACAGTATTCCTTCCCCACCAACCCACAGCATCCAAAACAGTTGCGGCACTGAAAGCAGTGAGCGCAGTACTCCATGTGCTGAGAACTTATGAGGTCATAGCAGTACCGACAGCCATAGCATTGGTCTTGGCATGTGCATGAGCAGTAGATCAGTTCTCCTTTTACTGCGGGACTGAGGCAATCCAGGCAATCTTTTGACCCCGTAGTTCGCATAACATTCACACAGTCTTCTGCATCATCTACAAAGAAACAATTCGAGAGATTCTTTGAATGGTCCACATAGTTACCGGTGCATGCTTCTGAACGATCGATGAAGAGTGCCCGATGCCAAGCTTGTTCTCTCATCATTCTCCCAAATGCCTGTTCAGCTTTCTGATACACGTCGTACGAAGCGATATTCCATTCCTGCACAATTTTTTCGTATGCTTCTTTTGAATACTGTTGATTCCCAAAACAATATTTCTTGTTGCGCAAATTACAACAGAGTAGGCAATCTGTGCATCCACGGCAGTCATAGATAAACGCGCAGTTATTACAATCACGACAATGAAGCGCATATTTAACGTCAAAGCAATTCATAGAATACATAAAGTCACACGTACGCTCGCTCTCAAAGCTATACGTTGAATATATTGAATCTTTCATTCGGATATTCCTGTAACTGTATCGGCAATCTTCACAACCCAATGCTGAGTGGAAGAGGTAACAGTTTTTTGAGTACCACGCATCATCGGTGTATTCACAATTTTGATTTCCCGCTCCCATGTTGTGCGCAATCGGACATTGTTGAAAGAGTGCCCACATCTGAGGAAAAACAGCGCCCGATTCACCACAGACCGCTTGCGGAGGATTTGCATGCTTCACCCACTCATCCTTATGCCATACTGGGTAAGGACATTCTGTTCCAAACACGGAAATAATGGATTGACCGGTTAGATCACAATTCCGCGGATGCAAATTCCAATGCTGCCAGAATGCAGCACGCTGCATAAAACGAAAAACAGGGTGCAGAGTGGGTTCGCCTTCGACACGGAGCTTCTGCCTCAGAGACATCTCTGCAGGACTTACGTCGAATGGTTGGCCGGTTTGTGTGCACGTTCTCTGCATTTATGCTGAGTATAACCGAAGCATTGGCGCATCAGTATACTTCTTTCAAATAACATTCTTCACAATAGACAATTTCTGGTCTCTCCGGCGCGTACGTCGTCTGAATTGCCTTTGAGCATTTATCACACGTGCGATCCCAGAGCTTGCGCGGGTTTCTGAGTGCCATCCTGCGCTTGTGGCGTTCGTCAGGGTGAAATTTTGGAACAGGCAATTTCATCCGGCGATAAAACTCAAGCTCTTGCTTGATGACTCTGTAAGGTCGCTTTGTTGCTTTGCATTCAATGGCCCAGTTCAAAATGTCATCGGGAATATCCTCAATGGAATCCGGAAGTTTTTCTGCAGGAATGATTTTGTCTACTTGTGGCATCTCATCTTTTTCATCCAGCCATCTCCATCCTTTTGCTTCTGCTCCTTGTTTTGTTATTGGGAAATAGTCTTGCGCAGTGGTTTCGTTGTAGGCAAATGGACTCAGAGTTATTGGAAAAAATTCTCCCCATTCGCCCGTTTTTTTCATATGTTCGATGATCTTTGGTACTAGCTCTTCGTATTCTTCTTTCGAATACTGTTTATTGAGAATGCAATACTGACCACGTTCGTGAAAACCATCACATCCAAAGCTATCTCTCAGATAAAAACAAGAATACAGATACGCAGATCTTGGTGATGCAATAGAGCAAAGACAAAACTTCGTTTGATAATTCTTTTCTCCACCGGATGACATCTCGTAACAGAGTTCGATATCTTTATCGTGGCTAGACAGGTCCATTGAATCTTTTACCCCCTCACATTCAAATATGTATTTCGAATCTTCAACCTCAAAGCAATCGAAGCATTCTGCTGCGTTATGGCAATTATAAAGATAATCACCAGATGAATTTTCACAATTAAGTTGAATCTGAGCTTTTCTGGGAATGGTTACACAGAACTCAAGGAATTCATTCAATAACTCATCGGGGTTCTTTTTCTCTAAATCCTTCACGATGTCTTCATATTCATCTTTTGAATATTTCTCATTCTTAAAACAGTATTGTTTGCTCTTTAGGCCACAACACATCATGCAATTCTGCAGGTTAGAACAATCCTGAAGATAGCTGGAGAAGGAGCAACTGCGGCAATTCATTAAGTGATGTGCGGTGTTACATCCATCACAGTTCGAACTGTCTGCAACAAGTTCGCATTTATTCAGTGCGTTACTGTTAATACAGTCACGACAGTACTGACCTTTGCGTACATAGATGCAGTTTTCCATCAGGTAACTGCCAGGACTTAAGTATGTATTTTTACTGAAAGCCAGAAGCTGATTGTATTTACAGTTCTCGTTATTGAGCTGAAAGACGCCTGCCTTAGGCACTTTTTGCATAAGGTCTTGAAACTGCTCAAAGAACGGTCGGTTGAAGTCATACTCCTGCCCGTACTCGGTTGGATCCCATTTATGAGACCACCAACAATCGTGGCAATAAACGGTGTAGGGGCTATTGGGATGAAACGCCGTAATCATGGATTGCTTGCACAGATCGCACGGTCGTTCGTAGAGCTTCCGCTCGTTTCTCCACGCAATCCGGCGTTGTTGGCGACATTCCGAACAGTGGGTTGGAGGAGCAAGAAGGATCTTCTTGCCATTGAAAACAGGCGAGATCTTGTCATAGAAATCCAGATCACTCTGAGTGATCTGGAACACTGAGCCGCAATTTGGACAATGACTTTGCATGAAAACAAACTGAGTAAATCAAATACCTACTCAGCATAGGAGCGTATCCGATTGGGTCAATTTTAGAAAGAAGCTTCAATGGATTCAGCTTATGGAAGCGGAAAATGCTTCTTAATCTTTCCCAATCTTCTGGGAAATAATATCAAACTGAGCCCGTTGTGCATCGGCAATGGGTTTAGATTTTATGAGGACCGAATAAGGATTCTCTAGATCTTCAAAATGATTGAAGAGAACGTAATCACTTGCATTGGAGAAGACGATGAATTTGTTTTTGAATTCTAGATTTGAGACATCGATTTTATTTTTAAATCGCTTAGCTGCCTCTTTGGTGCAGAAGTATGAGGTATTGGGGCCAAAAGTAGTACATATAGCATGATGACCCGCATGTTTAATCCTGTTTCTACGATACTGAAAGCTTGTTTGTACTCCACCAATGGTTGGAACAAAGTTCTCAAAATCTCCAAAGTCCAAACTCATGTCATAATCAGCCTCGGACATAAATAAATAAGCATCACTGATTTGGTCCGGAGTGTAGAGCGTCTCGAAAACCTCAATTGGTTCTTTAGCTGTTCGAAGATATGGAGCAATGGCTTTAAGCTTTGAAACGCTTTTTTTGAGCTTTCTTTCTCTGCCAGAAAGTTCTGCAACTAATGATTTGAGTGATAGTGCATGAATTCCGCCGCTATCATTTGCAACCATCTTCAAATGCCTGAGACGATCAAATGCGCGGTATGTAGCACTTTTACTTAAGCCAGTTCTCGTAACAAGCTCCCATATGGTCTGAGAAGGCTTCCTGTGTAATTCTATGTAAACTTTTACCTCTGCCTCTGTGAGGCCTATGTCCAACAGCGCCTGAGAAAGTTGCTGATGAATATGCATGAGGTTGACAATATACATAATTATGGTTCTCAAATCAAGTTCAAATTGGCAGTTTGAAAACCACTAATCAGTATACCTTTTTCAAATAACAGTCCTCACAATAAACCTGCTCTGTTCTTGCAGGAGCATACGTTGTCTGAATTTCCTTTGAACATTTATCACACGTACGATTCCAGAGTTTGCGAGGATTCCTGAGTGCCATCCTTCGCTTGTGTCGTTCATCGGGATGGAGGTGTGGGATGGGAAGGTGCATCTTGCGATATAGCTCCAATTCCTGCTTCACAAGCTTAAAAGGCCTGCCAGTCGCCTTACAGAGGATTGCCCAATTGAGGATATCATCAGGAACATCCTCAAGCCGCTCCGGAAGCTGGGCTGCAGGAATAGTACGAGTCACCTTTGGAATATCGTCCTCTTCTTCTTTCCACATCCATCCCCGTGCATGAGCCTCCTTCTCCGTTAAAGGATAGTAGTCTTGTGCAGCAGTCTCGTTATAGGCAAACACTGTGGAACTGACAGGGAAAAACTCTCCCCATTCCTTCATTGCACGCATGTGCTCGATAATTTGCGGGACGAGTCGTTCATATTCCTCCTTCGTATACTGCTTGTTCAGGATGCAGTGTTTTTTTGTTCTCAGACCAAAACACCCGAAACAATCACTGCACGAAAAACAGTACTCGCTGTAGTGAACATTCTTGCACTCGTAACTCTTGGAACAAGCGCATATCCCGTACCCAAGATTGCATCCATGTGCCTCGTACTGGAGTTCGCCGTGGTACGGTTCCAGAGCATCCATGGAGCTTTTTGTGTCTCCACAATCGTAGCAGTATGAGCACTCTTCAGATTGGAACATGTAGTAGGAATCACGGATGTCTTGGCATTGGAATATGTGATCACCTGTCACCTTCTCACACTGTTCCACAATCACATTCCTGTGCACGGCACGATCCATAATTGATGCACGGTAACTCTTCTTATAACGTTCCTTTTCCTTCCACGTTGTAGGTATAAGGGTTTGAATGCGCTCTCTGTACTCCTTCTCCGTCAGTTGCTCATTTTCGATACAGTACTTCTTGTGCCGCAAATTCCAGCATCCAAAGCAATCGTTACAAGCCTGGCAATCGAAACAATAGTGGCAGTCCACACAAGAAATACATTCGTGGAGATTGCTCGATGAAGTACACTTCTTCACATCCACACATTCCGAACAGAGTTCGGAGCTCTGGATAGCAAGACAATCGATACAGTCCTTGTTGTGGACGCTAAAATTCGTGAGGTAGAACGAATCTTCACAATATCCGGTATTGATGCACATGTAGCAGTTCTTGTTGTACGGAGAATGATGCGTGTAGACCGAATTCTCGCTCCCCATATTCATGATGCAAGGACGCGGTGCAGCCAAACTCAACTCATAGAACTGCTCGAAGAAAGGACGACTGAAGTCAAATTCACGGCCTGTTGCAAGTTGATCCCAGTCATCGGACCACCACACTTCTTGATCGTACACCGTACAAGGATTGTCCTGAGAGTAGATGGAAATCACCTCCTTCCCTGTACGTGCACATGGACGCAAGTAGAACTTGCGCTCATTCCTGTAGGTTAATCGTCGCTGTTGTCGGCAATCCGGACAGAGTGTGGGGGGAGGGAGCAACTCCCGCTTTCCGGCTATCTGCGGCGAGATCTTTTCCAAAAGAGTGAGATCTTCATCGGTCACCTCAAAGGTCCGTTTACACCAGGAGTTGGCACATGTTTTCTGCATTTATGCTGAGAGTAGCCGAAGCATGGGTACATTATGAAGCACGAAATCAGAATATCGAAATTCGAAACGGTTTCGTGCTTCGGATTTCGAATTTCGTGCTTATGAGTACACCTCATTATGCCTGTATTCCAGTACTCTACTCCTCTAGGAAACACCGCCGTTTTCCAATGGCACTCTCCCTTCACCTGAGGTATTCTTGCTCCCTCAATGTCCCTGTACCGCAAATACCGGCCGCAAACGTTCGCCGATGTCGTCGGGCAGGATGCAGTGGTAACCACACTCGAACAGGCAGCAGAGCAGGATAAGCTTTCGCATGCATTCCTGTTTGCCGGGAGCCGCGGAACAGGAAAGACCTCTGTGGCACGGATTTTGGCAAAGATTCTGATGACACAGGGGGTGACTGACGAAATTATTCAACAACAAATCATTAAGGGGGTGGAAGAAGGACATATCGTTGATCTGCTGGAAATTG
>JBAYNS010000002.1:0-31123 GCA_041678625.1 Candidatus Peribacteraceae bacterium | reverse complement strand
CAAAGCTGGCAATAATGGTAACGATGGCACTGGCAAGTAGGATGATAATGAGACCGATAATTGCATACAGGAGTGTCTTCTTTGCCTTATCCACAGCACCTTCATCTCCCTGAGAGACCACCATGCGAATACCAGCAAGCACAATGACGATCACTGCCACAAGTGCCATGTAGCTCAGAATCGTTTTGAGAATTCCTGTAATGGTTCCACGGACATTATCACCACTGCCAGCACCAATATCGGGTACTTCACCGAAGATCCCGGCAAAAGCCGTAGGGACACTGGCTACCAGACAGAAGGTGGCGGCGGAATAACGAATGATACTTCTGTGAAACGTTTGGAGCATTAGAAAGAGGAGAAATTTCCCTTATTGTTACTCCATGCACTGCTCCTTGGCAAGGTCAAGTTCTGTGCGGCTTATACAAAAAAGCCCTGCAGGAAGCAGGGCTTTCATAGGGAATTCTAGAACTCAGGTTGTCGCAATATCGGCGACGAATCCGACAATGGCACTGGCCAGCAGAATAACGATCAAACCGATAACAGCGAAGAGAATGGTTTTCTTCCCTTTATCGACTGCGGTTTCATCACCTTGAGACACCACCAGACGGATACCGGCAATGACGATGATGACCACAGCGATCAAGGCCATAAAGCTCAGGACCTTTTCTATAATACCGATGACCGCACCGCGCGGATCATCGGGATCTGCTCCGATAGGCGGAACGTCACCAAATAATTCTGCGTATGCAACGGAAGCTGTTGCAAGCCAGCCCAGTGAGGAGGCAGCAAGAGCCTGCGTGGTTTTCTTGAGGGAGGACACCATCATGAGGAAGAGGGGGAATTCATCAAGCATTCTGGAGGAAAGCGCATGGCTTTGGCAAGCTCTCCTCACCCCGCACAGCCCCATTGGAGCTTGACTCATCGATTAAATTATTCGCTACTAAGAAATCCGACACCCACAAGAAGCAGTGCCGGGAACGAAAACCAAAGATCCTGATTCAGAATCAAGAGCTGCATGAGTTTGCTTTGTTCCAGTAATGCAGAGGTGGCAATGCTCTGAGAGAGATTGGCATCCAGCAGAGGGCTCCCTGTGATAAATGTCAGGAGTGTAGAAAGGAGCAACCCTGCAGTGGCGCAGCCAAAGAGTCCGGTGAAAAGAGCATTGAGCGCCGAGTGAGGCTCTTTGTCGTAGCGGACGTCAATACCGCCCCGAATGACAATGACAATGATAATGGCGACGAAGATCACCAGTTTTAAGATAGCGAGCAGACTGGTATCCACCGAAAGCCCCAGCACAATGAGTACCGGCTGAGAATTCCCGGTAATGCGCTCGATAATGTTGCCCAGTCCCTGCACGGCAACGGTAGCGATGTACGTTGCAATGATGATTTTTACCGATTCGTGTTTACCAATAATGAAGCTATACGCGATGACCATCGCGAAGAACACGATCACGAACAGATCCCAGCTCAAGGTAATGTCCATGGAGGCTATAGTACCTTTCCCGGAAGAAAGTGCCAAGAAATTAGAATACTTGGGATTAGAATACTTGGGATTAGGGATGAGAGTACTGGGGATTAGAGGAAGAAGTTGCATTCCTACTCCGTTCGTTCGTGCTACTCTTCTGCGCACATGCGGCACGGATTTCTCTTCATTGATAAACCGGTAGGTCCTACGAGTCACGATTGCGTGGCGCAAGTACGTCGTATACTCGGTGAGCGGAAGATCGGACATCTGGGCACACTGGATCCTGCGGCGAGCGGTCTGCTAGTTATGGCTGTTGGAGCTAAGGCACTCAAAGTTGTCGAACTCTTTAATGAACTACCCAAGGCATACGAAGCTCACATTTGTTTTGGTGCCGTGAGCACAACGTATGACCGCGAAGGTGTTATCGAGCAGATTCTGCGCAAGCCAGGTGTTGATGAGCCGACGGAAATTACCATTCGCAATACCATCGAAGATCGTTTTCTGGGAAAAGTGGAACAAATTCCGCCGGCGTATTCCGCAGTGAAGGTCGGTGGCGAACGTGCGTACCGCAAGATGCGTCAAGGCAGGGGAGTAAACATTCCTCCGCGCGAGGTGGAAATTACCGAATGCGATATCGTCGCGTATGCATATCCCAACCTTACACTCCGCGTTGCCTGCTCCAGTGGAACGTACATCCGGTCGCTCGCGCACGATCTGGGTCAGGTACTGCGTTGCGGTGGATATCTTGCCGGACTCAAGCGCACGCAAGTGGGAGAATGGTCAGTACAGGATGCAGTTGCGCTGGATGATGTACAGTGGGTGCACGTTGTTCCTCTTAAAGATATTCTTGCCGCCCGCCCGCAGGTCCAGCTGACGCCGCAGCAGATGACCGACATTCGTAACGGAAGAAATATTCCTTTCACCGTTACTCCGAGCACAATTGCATGGTTTGAAGATCTTCCCGTTGCCGTTGTGGATCCTGCAAAGGACGGGAGCGGGCAGGCGCATGCGCGGAAGGTGCTGTGAGTGTATAAACTCGATATGTCGATATACTCGTGCTAGATCATAATCATGTGAACTGTTCTACGAAGAATAGTAGTATTATGGAAGTATGAATCTTTTGCTGTTCATTCTCACATTGCTCACAACGCTTTCCCTAGCACTCTTATCATTTCGTTTAGGGAAAAGTATCTTTTTTGCATATATTGGTGCGATTGGAACGTTAACTTTCTTTCTTGCACCAATGGTGGTGAATATGTTCGGTTTTCCATTTGCCATGATGGAGATTTTTTATGCGACTATTTTTCTGTCAACAGACATGGTAGCTGAACATCAGGGAAGCAAAGAGGCACGCATGATAATATGGGTAGCAGTTGTCGTTGGTCTCACCATAGGTCTGGTCACACAATTGGCAATACTTTTCATTCCCCACAGTAGCGATTTTGTACAGCCTCATATTAAAGCATTACTCGCAATTTCGCCGCGTATCCTCATTGCTTCTTTTATAATGTTCATTGTTGAACAGCACTTCGATATATGGTTTTTCCATAAATTGAAGATGATCACTGGAGGCAAACGACTTTGGCTACGTAACAATCTAAGTACTATGACTTCGCAATTAATTGATGTACTTGGATTCTATCCACTCGCATTTTATGGTGTATACGAGAATATTTTTCAACTCATGATTGCAGCATATGTTTTCAAAGTATGCATGGCACTTATAGATACACCGTTTATGTATCTCAGTCATATTATAAAGAAGTCGGATGTATAAGTATGGCTTGCCAACCGTAGCTAGGAAGCCTTGCAAAAATGGATTCCACTTTTGCTTCGCTACACGGAGGTTTTGGTGGGTCAGGCGGGACTCGAACCCACGACCAAGAGATTAAGAGTCTCCTGCTCTACCAACTGAGCTACTGACCCCTGCGCAGAAGATGGTAATGATGCTTTCTGTATTCGTAAAGAGCTTGCGAAGTTTTCCGTGCAATAATTCGCACTCATTACATGCTCGTCATGCAGTGCTTCTGAATTGTTCTCCAGTCGAACGGGAACTTATTCGTTTCCTGTGCGCGGACAATGGCGGCAAAGCATTGCCAGACGGATGGTTCCTCATAGAGGAAGGACGTACCGCTCTCCTGCACGGGGTCGTAGTTCTGCAGTGCTTCGCATGCTGGAGCAATGGGAACCACTCCATAGCGCATGCACTCGGCGAGTGCGGGGAGTTGTGACGGGTCGGCAAAGAAAAGTGCGGCGTCGCTTGCGGCGTACATCGCCCGTAGAGCGGCAGGTTTATTGTTGGGAACAATGGCAATGCGATGTCCGTGTTCCTTTGCCAGTTGCGTGAAGAGCGTACCGTACTTGGTAGACCCTTGCCCCAGAATTAGAATTTCCATGGGGAGTGCAAGCAAGCCCGGCAGCACTTCTTCCAAAAGTGCGCCGCCGAGTGCGTCCGTCATTCCGGCTGGTAAGCAGAGCATCATTCTCTTTGGTTCGGCCGGCCACCCGAGTTCTTTCTGGAGCTCCGTTTTGTTTTTTACTTTCTGTTCCAGCGTCTTCTCGTTATAGCGGAATGCGATGGCTTTATCGGTGGCGGGAGAGGCAGGAGTCATAAATAAGTATTTCAATGAATCCTCTTATTGTAGCGCAAAAACGGGCTCTGAGGAAGTGGGGAAACCTTGTCTCATTTACTGATTATTCCCTTGTAATACTCTTGGATTTTGATCCAAAAAAGCCATTTTGGAGCACCTTGTTCTCTGTGCCGGTTTCATGCACTCTACAGACATTGCGCATTTAGTCCTCCTCGACGGCCATCACCTGATGTACCGGGCATACTGGGCTATCCCCCGAACACTCAAGACCAGTGCGGGGGAGCAGGTGAATACCGTTTTCGGCGTGGCATCCATGCTCCTTTCCATTCTGGCGCAGGAGGAGCCCGATGGTTTACTGGTGTGTTTTGATGAGGGTGAGGAAACTTTTCGTCACGAAGAAGCGGAGGATTATAAAGGAGGGAGGGCGGAAACCCCCGATGATTTCTACACACAAATTCCGCGCGTAATCGAACTCATTGATGCGTTTGGATTCCATCATGTTTCCGATTCACGGTACGAGGCGGATGATTTGCTCTGTTCCTATGCGCGAGCAGGGGAGAAAGAGGGCATGCGTGTTTCCATTGTCAGTGGTGATCGTGATCTTCTGCAATTGGCCAGTGAAACAATTGCCATCGTTATCCCGCACAAGGGATACCAAAAAGCGGAGCGACTTGGCCCTGCGGAAGTCGAAGCAAAATATGGCATTCGACCCGATCAGGTTGTTGCGTACAAAGGGCTCTGCGGCGATGCATCCGATAACCTTCCGGGTGTTCTGGGGATTGGTCCAAAAACAGCTGCGCAGCTCATTCAGCAGTATGACTCTCTTACAGAAATCTATGCGCATCTGGATGCCATACGCCCGGCCGTACGGGAAAAGCTCGAGCGTGACCGTGAGCAGGCATTCTTCTGTGAACGCATGTCGCAACTTCTTTGCGATATTGCTTTACCGGTGCCGCTCAAAGAACTCGCTGTTACACAAGTGCCGACGCAGAACGTTGCTGCTTTCTTCCGCGAAATGGAATTTACTTTGCTTTTCAAAAGACTTCAGTCGCTCCTTGGTACCGCGTACGGAACTGCACATTTTCAACCGAGTGATGTGGTGACTACACCAGCACATTCTACGAGTGAGAGTCAGCTCTCTCTTTTCTCCTGACGGGAGACATGGTTGTTCATATTAAGTATTCATGTGTTTTTTCCTGGTAAAATCTCAAGTTTTTATTAGTGCTTTAGTCCTTATTTAAGCCAAAAAACTTGAGTACAAAATAAGATCAAAAAAAGTGTCCATGAATACCAAACGTATTCATCATGCTCTTGCGCTAAGAATTTCCCTTTGCGTAGACTCCTCTTTAGCAATCTTCACTCTGGTTATTTAAAGAGTGAGTGTGTTGAATTTCACCAACCCCTTCCACCCGATTTCTATGTCAAAGGAACGCGTGCTCGCCAGTCTGGATATTGGGAGCGCTAAAATCCGTACAGTGGTCGCCGTTGTAGACGGTAGTAAAGAACAGGATGTTCCCAATATTATTGGCGTGGGGCTTTCTCCTTCTCTGGGTATGCGCAAGGGGCATGTTATTGATGTGGAAGAATTGATCCACAATATCATCTCCTCCTTAGAGGATGCAGAGAGGATGGCGGGTGTACCTATCAATCACGTCTATGTAGGAATGAGCGGTTCGCACATTGAGGCGTTCGATAGCCGCGGCGTGATCGCTATTTCCGGTGCAGAAATCACCATGGAAGATGTCGGGCGCGTGCTCGATGCCGCGCAGGCTGTGAGCATTCCTGCAAACCGCAGGATTCTGCACATCGAACCGAAGGCGTATGCCGTGGATGAACAACGGGGCATCAAGAATCCCGTTGGTATGACGGGTATCCGTCTGGAGGTGGAAGCCCACATCATTACGGGGCATATCCAGCACGTGAAGAATATCGAGAAATGTGTGGATCAAGCAGGTGTGGATATCGATGATCTGGTTCCGGCAACTATTGCCGCTTCCGAGGCAGTCCTTACCAAGCGGCAGAAGGAACTCGGCGTTGCTGTTATTGATGTAGGAGCCGGCTCCACGAGCATCGCCATTTTTGAAGAGGGAACGATTCTCCATTCCGTCTCTCTTCCCATTGGTGGTGAAAGCGTCACGAACGATATTGCTATCGGTCTACGCACATCCATTGATACCGCAGAGAAAATCAAGATCGAGTTCGGGTCCGTGTTGCCGGAAGAAATCGCGGAGCGGGAAATGATCGATCTGTCGTCTGTGAGCAAAGTGGATTCTCAGACAGTCAGCAAGCGCTACATGGCGGAGATCATGCAGGCGCGCTACTTTGAAATTTTCACGCTCGTGGAAGCGGAACTCAAGCGCATCGGCCGCAGCGGCATGCTGCCGGCCGGAGCACTTCTCACTGGTGCCGCGGTAAAGGCTCCCGGAGTTCTGGATCTTGCACGTGATGTTCTGGGTCTTCCTGTGCAGATGGGTTTCCCCACAGATGTCGGTGGCGTGATTGAGAAGGTTGATGATCCTGCATATGCCACGGCACTCGGTACGCTCGTGTGGGGAATGCGGGAGGGGGATAGCGCTCCGCGTATGGGTTCTCAGCAACTCCGCCGGGCCGCAAGCCAGGTTGGATCATGGTTCAAAAGTCTTCTTCCTTAAGCTTCGTTCTCTACCACTCTACCCCCCGTTGTCATGTCGGATACGCTTCGTTCTCTCTTCAGTGCATCGCGCTCAGGCTCAGGATCGTCCTCTGCGCACGATGACACGTCCGCGTCTTCACAAGAGGTGCGGCCGGATATGTCTCCCGGTGCCACCATTTGTGTTCTGGGGGCCGGCGGCGGTGGTAGCAATGCCATTTCCCGCATGGTGGAATCCAAGGTGAAAGGTGTGGAATTCATTGCCGTGAATACGGATATGCAGGCGCTCTATCACAATCCTGCAGGAAAGAAGATCACCATCGGTCGTGGAACGACACGTGGTTTGGGTGCGGGGGCCAATCCCGACATTGGTAAAAAAGCGGCGGAAGAGAGCAGCGAAGAGATCAAATCCAGTTTGGAAGGAGTCGACATGCTCTTTTTAACAGCGGGGCTCGGGGGTGGCACGGGTAGCGGAGGTTTGCCGGTTGTAGCGGAAATCGCACGGAGTATGGGCATTCTTACGGTGGCCGTGGTTACCAAGCCGTTCAGCTTTGAGGGGCTCAAGCGCAAGCAGCAGGCGGAGCAGGCGATTGAGAATCTGCATGGAAAGGTGGATACGCTCATTGTCATTCCCAACGATAAGATTCTCTCTCTCATTGATAAAACTACGCCGCTCACCGAGGCATTCCAGGTGGTTGATGAGGTTCTGCAGCATGCCATTGAGGGTATTTCCAGCCTCATTATTATTCACGGTCTTGTGAACGTAGACTTTGCGGACGTGAAATCCATCATGCAGGATGCTGGAACGGCACTCATGGGCATCGGCTACGGTACCGGCGACAGCCGCGCTGCAGAGGCGGCGCGCGCAGCGGTGGATAGCCCGCTTCTGGAGCTTTCCATCAACGGTGCCAAGGGTGTGCTCTTCAATATCACCGGTGGTACGGATCTCTCTATGTTCGAAGTGGACGAGGCGGCACGCATCATTACCGAGGCGGCCGATCCAGAAGCGAACATCATCTTTGGTGCGGTGATTGATGATAACTACACGGGGCAGGTGAAGTGCACGGTGGTGGCAACGGGATTCGAGATGCAATCAGGGAGTCTGGTTGCTTCCCGCACAGCAGGTGCGGCGCTGCGATCGCACGGCGGCACGCAACGGTCATCTTCCAATACGGACGAGAATCGCAAAGAGAATCTTTCTGCGGCGTTCGAAGCACGCTCTACATCTGTACCGCTCGATGAAGATGAACTGGAGGTGCCCGCATTCATGCGCAAACCCATCAGCAAATAGGAGAGAATTATATATATAGCACGATGGAGGATGACTCAGTCATTCTCCATTTTGTTATTGTCTACATTTTTCTGTCTATCAGGCATGTGTGCCCGTGGATCCGAATCCTCCGCGGGTTTGGGCGCCGTGGTCTTTCACCTCTTCCCATTCAGCCTGGGCCACCTGTACCAAGAGCCCCTGTGCAATGCGTTCACCGCGTTCGATGATGACCGGATGATCTGTGACGTTCTGCACCTGCACAAAGATCTCGTCTTTTGGGCCGTGGTAATCCTGATCAATGATGCCGATGGAGTGCGGGCAGACAAGCCCTTTCTTCCGGGGGAGCGAAGAGCGGGGAATCACCAGAAGCGCATATCCCTCCGGCACTTTTACGATCACGTTGCCCGGCACCAATCCGATGGTTCCCGGAGCAATGGTCGTATC
The DNA here is from genome assembly GCA_041678625.1 of Candidatus Peribacteraceae bacterium. Taxonomy (GTDB): domain Bacteria; phylum Patescibacteriota; class Gracilibacteria; order Peribacterales; family Peribacteraceae; genus JBAYNS01. The sequence goes on along the minus strand of JBAYNS010000002.1, from coordinate 22,722 downwards.
TTCACGTGTGATCAGGTCAAAACCCACTGCACCCGTGGATGCATGGCGCGGGAGTTCCAGTGTTTGATCAACGCGTGCGATATGAACTTTCATAGTTCAAAGCATGCCGTGCTTATGCCCACGGTGCAAGTAACACTCAGTTGGCCTGTGCCGGCTGTGCTGCCAGCAATTCCGATGTCTGGCTGTATGCATGGATCATCTGGTCCATGGTCACATCCGCTCCCACGACCGCATCTCCTACAAACGAATCGGCTGCAGTGCGCAGAAGGTTGAGCAGTATCTTTGGATTCTTGCGCACTGTTTCTTTGAGCTTAGCAAGAAACGCTGGCACGGCCATATGGATATTCTTTGCCAGATCTGGTTGTCCTGTATTTTTCAGAAAATCGTCTCCTGCTGTAAAGTTCTCCGCGTTCACTTTGAGTTCATCTTTGGTTACGTTGATAGCTTTATTGATTTTTCCCCATGCATCTGTGTCCAGCAGATGAGCAACCTGCCCCGTGAAACTATTGAGATTTGTACGGTAGGCAAAGAGCTTGGCATCACCCATAACCGGTTTGGTATTGCGGATTTCGCTCTCGGAGAGCGTAGGGCGGTAATCACCATCAAAACCATTCCGGGTCAGGATGTTATCCGATAGGATACACGACCCAATGGTATCCACCAGATTCTCCACATCTGCATCGCTGAATTTGGCGCCGTTATCAATCTGCGCAAAAGCGGCGAGAGCTTTGAATTTCATGGAAAAGCCGACGTAACTGTTCTTTACGGCTTCAAAGGAAAGCTTCTGGCGGCGGCCTCCTGCCGCGGTGTACCAGTCGCTAATACCCGTGTAGTCGAGTTCCGGCAAAAAGTAGGGGATATCATCGTGATCAATCTTTTCCCCGGACTTGCTTTGCCCCTTGCGCAGACGTTCTTTTACCGCCTGCTCGCGCGCAATTTCCAGGCGCACGAACATGGTTGTTCTGATCCCCGGCTTATAGCGCTCATCACCTCCTCCTTCCTCCAGGCGTTGCCCCAGTTGTTTCATAAACGCCATATCGTTGTTCTTCTGGTAGAAGTAGTCGATGAATGGAAAGATGCTCATCACTTCGCCGCCTTCTCCAGCGAGTACGCGCAGGCGGTCAATGGAGAGCAGTCCGTGCCGTACCCCCTGAATCAGGTAGAAGAACTTTGCTTCCATGCTCATCTTGCCGTTGCGGATCGCATAGTGAATGAGTTCTTCATACAGGTGCGGGTTCACCTGATCGGGGATGTTTCCAGAATCCTTGCCTTCCACGTACATCTTCAGTTGGCGCCCCAATTCGCCGCTCAGGCCTCCATCAAGGTTAGAGAGTTGGTCGCCGGTGGCAGTGAACTTTTTCTTGCCACTCTCAACACCCGAATCGTTTGCCCGGCGCCAGTTGTAGTAGTTATCTTTATCGCTCCAGATATCCGTGATCATTTTCAGAAGCCACTTATCGCGCAGTACGTCGTTGTTGCGACATGGTCCAAATGGCATTTGGTAGCGTGAGAGTTTACAGAGCTTCCGCCACATTCCTTCATTGTTCCAGTCCATGCGTCCGCGTTCCGTAAGCTCCTCAAAGAGTGCTTTCACTTCGTCTGTGCTTTTCACAGATGGATCAGCAAGACGTTCCTGTAGAGCGTAGCTATCGATGTTCTTAAAGGCGTCGCGATACTGGCGGACTTCTTCCAGCTCGGAAGTTTGGTTACGGCGATTGAATTCGTGCTTCAGGCGGCCAACATACGGTACCCAGCTGGGGATCCAGCCGGTGACCAATCCTCCCAGTTTGGCTTGTGACGCCTCTCCGCGGCGCTTCCACATACGCAGAATATCTTCCTTGATGGATTTGGCAACGCCGTAGATATCCATGATGTTCACAAAAGTAAAGTCCTGTTTGAGTATTTCCCCCAGATCGCGTCGACGCATACCGGCTTGGTACACAGAGCGCATAGATTCGTTATCCATTTTCTTTATGAATTTTCTCCAATTATCCGCACGCTCTTTGAGTACCCTTAGATTGCGTTCTGCTGTCTCTTTTTCACCACGTCTCAGAACATCTTCAATGTGTTCCTGCTGATATATTTGCATATCTGCCAGATCTTCTTCTGCTGTTACCGTATCACCGTTCCGCCTAGCGTTGATTGCTGCATTGCGCGGGACTGTAACGGATCGTGCTTCCGGATACGCTTCAAAGAATTGCCCCAATTCGTGCATGGCAACGCGGATGTCGCGCAGCAACTGATTGGTATCAATAATTTCAGGCTCCACAGTGCCATCCGATGGCATGGTTGGCATTGCAGGAACTACACCTTCTTCGTCGTCGTCATCCGGCGCCCAGCGCTGGCTGTTTGCCAGTTCCTGTGCTGAACGCGGTGCTGTGGGTTCATCGAATGCCACATCTTTTTCCTCCAACATGGTGAAGAGTGTTTTTTCCTGCTCCAGTGGTTTGTAGCGTTTTGCCTTGTAGTCTGCATAGCGCACCAGCAATTCGTCCATCAGGTGGTCGTGCACACGCTGGGGATCATCATGTATATCCACTCTCCACAGTTGTGCTTGCCCCTTGAGCAGGTCATCAAACGTCTGCCCCTCACCGCCGAACGGCGTGTCTTTGAGCGTGCGGTGCATGTTGATGAGTCTGCCGACGAACACGCCGCTGCGCCGTGTGAGAATGTCCACGATCGCGTGGCCGCGTTCGTGTTCCAGGGCGCGTTCGCGTTTCTCTGCATCATCGCCAATGACTTCCTCATTGATGTAAATATGACCGTTTACCGTGGAGTAGCGGCCCTTTTTGGTCCGTGCGCGTTCATTGCCTCCTGCGCGTGCCACAAAAGCGTCGGCAGTTTTAATGAATTCCGTGCGATCCGGTAGGCTGCTGAGCTCCTCATGGCAGATCTGCAGCATGGTGATTAGCCCCGTAGCTTTTGCCAGTGCTTTTTCTGGATTATCTGTTTTTTCTCCTGCTTTCACGAGCTCCTCGGTGTTCTTCAGGATCGCGTTCAAACCCGCCTGTACGCCCATGGCAGTGCACACAGGATGCTGTAGCTCTTCGCAGAGTGCACCGCCGGGAAGCAGAGCATCGCGCACTTTCTCAAAGTCTGCGCGGACACTCTCTGCGGTGATACCACTTGCAATACGTTCCTCCGCTCTTTCACCGATCTCTTTGTACCGTGCCAAGGCTGTCGGGAATTGCGCAAGGTAGAGCATTTTGCTGGTTCTTGGTGCTACGTCCAAGAATTCGTTGTAGAGCAGATCGTAGTCGGCTGGTGTTTGCTTGCCGTCACGGAAGTGGCGGCCGGTTTCTAGAAAATCTTGCAGGCGCTCTGCCGGAATGAGGTCTGCGATCAACTTCCGGTCTTTTTTCGCATCGTACCGGCGCGCTAGTTCGCTGATAGTTTCTACGGCATCGCGGTGATCGAGCCGCTCCTTTGCCATTTGCACAAGGAGCCAGCCTTCATCGGTAAGGCGTCCCTGTTCATCAATACAGCGGTCATGATCTTCTTTGCTGATGATGTTCTGCTTCTGGAGGTCAGGCAACTCCTTGAGTCGCTCGTCATCATCTGTCAGGAGTTTTTCAAGATCACTGAGTTGCCCCAGCGTCACATTCGCTTTGCTGAGGTATTGTTCATCACCAAATTTCACCAGATTCTCTGCTTCATCTTCACCAGTGAGTTTGCGTTGTGCACTTGTTGGTGCAGAGAGCAGATCACTAATTTCGTGAATGAGCGCATGCGCAGTGGTGCCGAACCTGCGGGCGATTTCTTCACTGTGTGCATCGGGATTCTGCAGAATATCCTGTGGAATTCCGGCATTCTCCAGGCGTTTCAGGATCTGTTTTTCGATATTTTTTGCGCGTCGTGCAATGATGATATCCAGGTGGTACCTGAGTGCATCAGTACGCTCCTTCAGTCGTGCCGCGTTCTGTGGATCAAGGGGAATTTCTGATCCACCACCGCGGTCTCCCCACATATCGTTGTCCTGCATGCGCCGAATGCCTTCCTCTCGGTTGTAACCTTCGTAAATGCGCTTTTCCATTGCAGACGTGGTCCATTCCCCCGTAACAGGGTCACGCGCCTTCTTTTCCAATTCACTGCGCCACCGTGCCCAGAGTGCGCGCAGAGCCACTGTTGCCTCATCGAGTTTTTCCGATCGCTCTTTTGGCAAGTCCGGAAACTGGAAGGTGCGATCAATACCCCGGTCCGCGATACCGCGGATGGAAGAGCATGCATCGTCCATGCGCATCTTGTCGTTTGGTTTCTCTAGTAGCCATCCGGTAAAGCTCATGCCCTCTGGCAGTTCCTTTTCAAATTGGGCGATGCGTTCCAAATCGAGTGATGTGATGCTGAGAGCGCCAAAGCCATCGCCAAATTTCTGCTGAAGCATTGTACGATAACGATCGTACTGCGCAGAGCGTTCCTCTCCATCACGTGCCAGCTGCCAGACGTTCTGCGGATCGCTGAGCACTGTGGCAATAGCGTTGCAGAACTCCGTATCGTTGGCGGCATCTGGATGTTCATTGAGATAGGCGATCATCTGTTCTGTGAGATGTTTCGAACCTTTGTAGGCATCGCCAAGCCAGCGTTGCGCAATGCTCTCAAAGCGGCGACGTTGCTCATCATTCATAAAATTGCCTGCAAAGAGCGTGGTCACCAGTGCCGGTGACTGTGCTACCGCTTCCGGTGCTTTAGAGAGTGCTTCGGGTGCTTCTGCACTCAGTTCGGCATGCGTCTGTTGAGAAAGTTTTCCAATATGACCGGGCTGACTTGGTCCTGCTGATGCGGGTTGATTCAGGTTCTCCGGCGTTTTGGTTCCATCTTCATTCGGTGGTGGTTTGCGACTACCATCGCTTCCTCCAGCACTGGAACCTGTATTCGCAAAGAATGTCTCACGGTTCTCCCGGAGAGGGGAATAGTTATTTGCAAAGTGATTAGTGCCACCTTGTATCAAGAGTGGACTAAAGTTTACAAACCCGAGAAATAGTGTCAAGTAATCTTTCATTTTTGTCGTGACGTTCTGCCAGGAAAGAGTGAAGTGTCTGGCGCAGTGTAAGAATATCGGCGTTCCCCGTGGATATGCAGAGTTCCTTCTTCTTCGGTTTCCGCCATTCAAAGTGTATTTCGCTATGGTTGTGTGCCTGCAGAATCCAGTACGCACTCAAATCGAGCCATGGGATGAATGTATTGCCGTATAGAAGGCCATGCTCCGCTACTGTTACAGATATTTCTTCCGGTTGAATGCGATGCATTGCCAGATATACGCCTGTTGTGAGGACGATGACGATGGTAAATGTCCAGGCACCAGTCCAAATGCTGTATGCCAATAGTATGGCAGTGATGGAACCAGCAATGATGTACCACAACGGCGATCGTTCATGCTTTGGACGTTGGGTGCCTGTCCAGCTTATGAGCATGTTGCCGGGATTGCGTGTTTGTGTGTCCATTTTTTTGGAAGAAGATTTGCAAATAAATCCTTATATTATAGCGCAAAAAGCCATATCAGCCCATCGGCAATCATTGCCAGAAGTATTAAATATTTTCTAAAATATATTTAGCCTTTTTCTTATAAGAAAGCCATAAGCCAGTTTTTGCTGGGCTCTTCGACTCCTCCGCCTCGTCAAGCTCGGCATCGTCGCTCAGAGTCATTCAACTCGCTTGTACGTTTTTCTTGTGGTTTACCATGAGCGAGTCCCGCGCACGCGGGACGAGTCGAATGGTGGGCTGTATTGAACGGAGTTAGAACCACGACAATCCCAAGAATGCTAGTATCGTGACAATAGCGGCAATGAGATAGATCGGCTGTGTAATGACCTCCCATAACTTCTTGTACCAAGGCACTGCTGAATCTTTCTTCTGCTCATTAGCCTCGTACATTCGCATAGCAGCATCTTGCACTTTCTCTTTCAATGTTATCCGGCTTCCGTGCTGTATTCCGTCAATTATCTCGATCTGCTCAGGCTTGAGCTTACTTCGTATTTCCTGCGATAGAAATTCTTCACTGTTCTTCATCTCAAAAAAAGTTTGCTAATAACTATTGAAACAATAGGCATGGTTACGGCAACCACAATGGAAATCTTTGCAAGATTGTGCGCTCTTTCTGCCTGCTCTTTAGCGTGTCTGACATCATCCAACTCAGCCAGTAGTTTATGACCCGATTTGGTTAGCCAATATAGCGGTTTACCTTCTCTTGAGTTGGACTGATTGAAAGCATTCTCTGGCCTTTGCCCCTCAAATTCTCTTTGCAATGGACCCCAATTTGCCTCTGGAACTTGAAGGTGACTTTCGAGGTCAGAAATTGTGAACCCGTTCGGATGCTCTTTTCCGAAATACAATGCTTTGATGAAGATGGCATCACTCACGCATAAATTGTACAAGAGTTGCCTTCAGTAGTGGAGAAAATGTAGAGAAAGTGGTATAGATATGGTATGCCAGATCAATCAGAACTTGATAGGAAGTATTTCATTGATGGAAGGGTCTATAATTGCCCCTTCTGCAACAGAAGAAACGTACTCTATACAGTAGAAACTACTCTAGCCTTTGAATGGGATGATGAGGATACTCGCCATCTCACCATTATCTCTTGTCAGTCTTGTAGAAAAAGATCTCTTCATTTATCGAAGACGGAAGTGTTTTACAGGTCTGACGGATATCAAGTTTATGCAGATTATACTGAGGATATTGACTCCCATATTTTCTATTCGGTCCCCACTTCGTTTTTCACAATAGATAAACGAATTCCAAAAATTATCAGAGAATTAGTAACTGAAGCTGAAGGTTCTCTGAAAATGAACTTTTTAACAGGTGCATCTTCGTGTGCTAGGAAGGCAATTTATGAATTGTTGGTAAAGGAAGAAATTGAAGGAACAGAATATGAGGAACGCATCAAAGCGCTGAAGACAAAATACCCAAGCATTGACCCAGCAATGTTTGACATACTTGCACATATACAAGACATGACCAGCGAGAAGGTTCACGAACAATCATGGGAGAAATGGGACGCCAACAATCTCAAGCTCATACTCGAAGCTCTAAAAGCTGTACTTCACGAAATATATGTAGTGCCAGACGAAAAAGCACAAAGAGCTAAAGATGTTTTGCAGCTCCGTGAGAAGATCTTTAACAAGAAAAAACCAGAAGCAACAAAAGCTACTCCAGCAACTTAACTAGATATGACTAAAGAACTCACCGAGGAGGCCGAGCAAAATCTGAAACAACTTACTCCATGTATTTTCGACTTCGTGATGGAGCTCGATACTAGATCAATCGCTTATTGCGAAATGCAAAACCCGAGGAACTTTTGAGGTACCTTTCAAAATCCAAAGCTTTTTCTTTCGTTTTAAATGCTGCATAGAAAACCAGTTCTTCTGGTTCGATTCGCGATGTTGTCGGTGAAGAATGATTCTTGTGCTGCATGAGTCTCTTCTTCAGATCTCTGGTAAATCCGGTGTAGTGCTGACCGTTTTTGAGCTTAAGGATATAGACGTAATACATAGTGGGCGATTATAGCCCCACTTCGCTCTTCGTCGCTATACTCCTCAGAGCTTCGCGGGGCACACTTCGTAGTGTCGTTTTTTCAAGATGGCGCGCCACGCGAAGCCCCGCGAATGCGGGGCGAAGTGTGGTGGGCAATACTGGATTCGAACCAGTGACCTCCTCGATGTCAACGAGACGCTCTAACCAGCTGAGCTAATTGCCCTTGATATGAATGATATCCATCCCGCATCCGCGGGATAATTGCCCTTGATATGAATGATATCCATCCCGCATCCGCGGGATAATTGCCCTTGATATGAATGATATCCATCCCGCATCCGCGGGATAATTGCCCGTGATATGAATGATATCCATCCCGCATCCGCGGGATAATTGCCCGTGATATGAATGATATCCATCCCGCATCCGCGGGATAATTGCCCGATGTTATGAATGAATGAGCTTTATCGCGGCGAAGTTCCGACCTGTCCGCCGTAGCCTTGGCGGAGGAGGAAGGAACGCAGACGGATAATTGCCCTAAAGAGTGGCAAAAGGGTATCAATTCTTCTGCGCTTCAACAAGCAGCTTCGTGTAGAATCATTTGCTTATGTGGCAGACCTTCCTCGATCTCCTCTTTCCACGCCAGTCCCTTACGGGAACGAGCGGCGTGTGGATCACGCCGGCAGAACGCACGCAACTCACTTCGCATCCGGTTATAGAAACGGCAGAGCAGCTGCGCAGTCGGAAAATTTTGTTTCTTGATGAGCTCCGTGCCGGCAGTACCTATCAGGATTGTCTGCTTCTCAAACGGGCTCTCCATATTTTTAAATACAGGGGAGTACGTTCCCTTGCGCAGGATTTGGGCGCACTCATTCCTGCTACTGATGTAGAGCAGGGGACGGTGCTCTGTCCGGTTCCTCTCCACTGGACCCGCCGCTTTGCGCGGGGGTTCAACCAGGCTGCTCTGCTCGCGGAAGATGTTTCTGCACGCACGGGTATTCCTGTGCGACATCTGCTTACCAGAATTCATTCTACGGGGCATCAGGCTCGGCGTTCGCGCAGAGAACGTCTGGTTGGTGTTCGCGGAGCGTTTCGTTCTTGTGGAACGCATCCGCCACAGCATGTGGTGCTCATCGATGATGTAGCAACCACGGGAGCAACGCTCGATGCCTGTGCACAAATCTTAAAAATCGTAGGAGTTCATCGTGTGACAGCGTGGGTTGTTGCGCACGATTCCTGAGCAGCGCATTTTCAGGCACTGAGACTCTCTTGTAATGGTGACTTGTGTAAACATTCATGCATTGCGAATCCGTTACAGGAAGCGCGCAACACGAAGTGGGTGTGGAAAACTTTTCAGTTTTCCACCGGAGCGCTAGCATCATCCCTCTTAGAGATTATCTCCACATTTTTTCCGTATGACGGTTCTTCTTTCTGTACTGGCGTTCGTTGTCCTTCTTACCGTTCTTGTCCTCATTCATGAATTTGGTCATTTTCTTGCTGCGCGCAGTGCGGGAGTGATTGTGGAGGAATTCGGCTTTGGATTGCCACCCAGGGCAAAAACGCTTTTTCGGCGTGGTACCACTATCTTCACGCTCAACTGGATTCCTTTTGGAGGATTTGTACGCCTGAAAGGGGACAACGTATTGACCTTAGGGGAATCCCGGGCTCAGGGCAGTTTCGGTTCGGTTTCTATTGGTAAAAGGATCATCATCCTGATTGCCGGTGTGTTGATGAATCTTGCTTTGGCTTTGGTGCTCCTCACCATTGGTTTTTCCTTTGGCCGTTGGATCCCAACGTATTTTACGTTGGAAGATATGCAACAGGCTGCCGATAAAGGGATTATTCATCTTTCCCTTGGCGTGCTCATTACTGATGTGGAAAGTGGTGCTGGTGCTGCAAAAGTCGGCGTGCCACCCAAAAGTCTTCTTACTGCTGTTGACGGTGTTCCCGTAACAACTCCAGAGGATGTTCCTGCTTTGCAAGAGGATAAGTGGCGTGTTACGTACACAGTGTTGACTGGTGAAAAGTGGGATGTTGAAGAAGAATACAAAGTAGTACTTGATGAAGGAAAGGCGGGAATCGCATTGGTGCTCTTTCCCCGTGAACTCTCTGCGCCACCACATGATTTTCTTTTGAGTGTTCAGCTGGCTCTGCGCGAAACATGGGCGGTGAGCAGACAGACCATATCGGGTATAGGACAATTATTCCGTTCTCTTGCGCAGACCGGAACTGTCCCCGAAGGGATTACCGGTTTTGTGGGTATCGCGCAGCTCACGTACACCTCTGTGCAGGCGGGATTCATGACATACCTCAGATTGGTGGCGCTGTTGAGCCTGAGTCTTGCGGTGCTCAACATTCTCCCGTTCCCGGCTCTGGATGGCGGGCGTCTGATTTTTGTACTGGTGGAGTTCATTGGGCGCCGTCCCGTGAACCGCCGCTTCGAACTCATTACCAATGCCTTGGGATTTGTGTTCCTCATCGGACTTCTCCTCTTTATTACTTTTTATGACGTCATCCGCCTCTTCCGTTAGCACGGTTTCACCTTCGGTGAGTACACAACATTTGTGTGATCTCTGGCTTGCCATTCTTCGCAAGATGGAGCCAAAGGTTCAGCGCAGCCAATTTTTGACGTGGTTCCGGGATACCGCGATACTCGGGCGCGATGAGGGGAAACTGGTCGTGGGGTTGCCGCTCCCTATGTGTTTACAGTGGCACATGGAGCACTACCGGACGCCCACATTGGAATGTGCGCAGGAGATTGATGATTCCATTACACAGATTGTGTATCAGGTTGATGTCAGTCTGAAGGATACTCCGGAGCGCACGATCAATCTCCTCGATCATTTTCCGGAAAACAAAAAGCGCAAGCTGCCCGGCAGACAGGAGGTCAAGATGGCGGAGGGTATTGTGAGCAAGATTATCAACCCCAACTACACGTTGGAGAACTTTGTGGTGGGAGGCAGTAATCGCCTTGCTCATGCCGCATGTCAGGCAGTCGCTGCGCAGCCCGGCGGAAAATACAACCCGCTCTTCATCTACGGTGGAGTCGGTCTGGGTAAAACACATCTGCTGCAGGCTACGGGCAATTCAATCCTCAGGCAGATACCCAAAGCGGCAATTGTCTATACAACAACAGAGGATTTCACCAATCAGGTTATTGAAGCGATTCGTTCCCAAAAGATGGAACGGTTTCGTCAGCGCTATCGCCGTGTCGATGCGCTCATTATTGATGATGTGCAATTTCTTGCCAACAAGGAGCGGACGCAAGAAGAGTTCTTCCACACGTTCAATGCTCTCTACGAAGAACGTAAACAGGTGATTATTTCCGCTGATCGTCCACCGCAGGAATTGCAACTAGAGGATCGGCTGATCTCGCGTTTTGAGCGCGGCATGATTGCCGATGTTTCGGTACCCGATTACGAGACGCGCTTGGCGATTTTGGTAGAGAAAGCACGGGAGTACGAGCTCTTCTTAGATATGCAAGTTCTCCAATTTATTGCGGAACACACCACCAGAAACGTTCGTGAACTGGAAGGTATTCTGATGCAGGCAGTTGCGCTGTATGAGCTGGAGCAACGCATGCCGACCATTCGCAGCATTGCCGAGATCATGTGTAAATTAAACAAAGATCCGCATCTGGAGGAAACACAAGTCGGTTTTGAATCGCCGCCGAAGCGCGCTCCGCAGATGCAGGAAGTGCTCGAGGAAGTCAGTCGTTACTACTCAGTTTCGGTTGCGGATATGCTCGGAGCATCGCGCATACGTGAGATCCTTGTTCCGCGGCAGATTGCAATGTTCCTTGGGAAAAAGCATCTGCGCCTCAGCTATGTGCGTCTTGGTGAGATCTTCAGCAATCGCGATCACACGACGGTTATGAATGCAGTTTCCAAGATTGAAGACAAACTGCAGAACGATCCGCAACTTCTGCGGGAAATGCGATCGCTCGAGAGGGAATTGGGGGTGGTGTGATGCAGGATTGGCGCACAAATTCTCATGTCCATGTCGAAAATGGCAAATTGCAAGTATAGAGGATGTCACCCTGAGCACAGTCGAAGGGTGACTGCTCTTCATTGTCATGGTTCGACTGTGCTCACCATGACAATCATTTGTGATTTGCCATTTTGTATTTGTCATTTATACTCTTGCTGTGAAGCACCTTCTCACAACGACCACGACGACCACGACTTTCCGCTAGGAAGGGGGGCTGCTCTATACTTTCATTTCACTCACCCCTTCCGCATAGCGAAGGGTGTTTTTGTTTGCTACTCTTTACTCCGATGGAATCCGACTCTCTTCATACCCTGCGTCACTCGGCTGCGCATGTGCTCGCGCAAGCGGTTCAGAAGCTCTATCCCACTGTGCAGATTGCCATCGGACCGCCCATTGATTATGGATGCTATTACGATTTTCTCTTCTCTGAGCCTATCTCCGATGCAGATTTCAAGGCGATCGAGAAAGAAATGCGTTCCATTATCAACAAAGGTCAGGCGTTCGAAACGCAGAAGATGAAGGTTGGTGATGCGGTGAAGTACTGGAAGGCAAAAGGGCAGAAGTTCAAAGTGGAACTCATTGAAGATCTCAAGAAAGCAGGGGAGAAAGAAGTAACGTTCTACAAAAATGTAGATGATAAAGGAGAGGAGATGTTCGTGGATCTCTGCAAAGGAGGACACCTGAAAAGTACCAAGGAAATTCCCGCAGATGCATTTAAAATCATGAGTCTAGCCGGAGCGTACTGGCACGGCGATGAGAAGAACGAACAGCTCACGCGGATCTACATGGCGGTATTTCCATCCAAAGAGGAACTCGTGGCGTACATCACCATGATGGAAGAGGCCAAAAAGCGCGATCATCGAAAAATCGGCAAGGAGATGGATCTCTTCTCCTTTCATGAGGAAGCCGGACCGGGATTGGTCTATTGGCATCCGCATGGTGGTATGATGCGGAAGGTTATTGAAGATTTTTGGCGGGAGCAGCACATCAGTGGCGGTTACGACTTTGTCTATTCGCCGCATGTTGGTCGCGAATGGCTTTGGCAGACCTCTGGCCATCTGGATTTTTATAAGGAGAATATGTACGCGCCGATGGATATTGATGACGAGCAGTACTTTATCAAGCCGATGAACTGTCCATTCCACATTCTCATGTACAAAAATTCCCTGCGTTCGTACCGTGAATTACCATTGCGTTGGGCGGAATTGGGAACGGTGTATCGTTATGAGAAGAGTGGAGTTTTGCATGGGCTAATGCGTGTCCGCGGATTCACGCAGGACGACGCACACATCATGTGCACTCCGGAGCAGATTGAAGATGAGGTCGCACGCGTACTCCGTTTCTCCATTGAACTTCTTCGTGCATTCGGTTTCCAGGATATCTGTGCATTTCTCTCCACACGGCCGGAGAAGGCGGTGGGGGAACCTGCGCGCTGGGAACAGGCGCAGAAGGCGCTCGAACGAGCTATTAAAGCAGAAGGATTGGTTTATGAGATTGATGAAGGCGGCGGAGCATTCTACGGTCCCAAGATTGATTTGAAGATCCGGGATGCCATCGGCCGCGAGTGGCAGCTTACGACGATTCAGTTTGATTTCAATCTTCCTGAACGGTTTGATATGACGTACATCGGTGAAGATGGAAAAGAGCACCAGCCGTACATGGTGCACCGTGCCCTTCTTGGGTCCATCGAGCGGTTCTTCGGCATTCTTGTGGAGCACTATGCGGGACTCTTCCCGCTCTGGCTTGCCCCGGTGCAGGTGGCTATCCTTCCGGTCGCAGCGGTGCATGAAGAGTATGCGCAGTCAGTCCTTGCACAGTTGCGTGAGAAAGGGGTACGCGCGGAAGTTCTGGATGCGAGTGAATCCCTTGGCAAGCGTATCCGCGAAGGAGAAAAGCGACGCATTCCATACCTCCTTGTACTCGGTGATACAGAGAAGAATGAGAAGTCGGTTGCTGTGCGTAATGTAAAGACGAAAGAACAGGTGTCAGTTCCATTCGCACAATTCGTCGAGAAGACGGTGGGGGATATTGCTGCGCGGAAGTTGGAAGCATCATTCGGGTGATATGTGGTAACGAAAGCAAACAAGGCAACTAAAGAAACCAAGGATTGAAATCCCTGGTTGCCTTGGTTGCCTTGGTTTCTTTGGTTGCTTTCGTTCTTTCTTCCGAGGCCCGTGGACGGGAACGCCCGCTCTGGTAAATGATAGACGTGAATAAATCGGGGTGGTCATTTCTGACTACGGATTGATCTGCTATGCTCTTGCCATGTTCGAGGCATTTGCCATCGGTCCTGCAATTATCTGGACGCGTCTGGTGTTCCTGCTTTTGGGAGTGTGGCTGGCGGTGGAATTCTTTATGCGACTGGCTTCCAGTGCACATCTTTCACTCCAGCATTTGCAGGAGAATGCGTGGCGCTACTTTGCAGCATTTCTAATAGGTGGTCGCCTGATCGCCATACTCGCTGAGTATCGGGTGTATGTACGCGAGCCACTGAGGATGTTCATCTTCTGGGATGGGGGATTTAGCTTTCTTGGTGCCGCGATGGGCGTCGCTGTTGTTCTGTATTGGGCTACGCGCACACAGCGCGCAACATTTCTGCAGTGGCTGGATGTACTGTTGCCTGCTACTACTTTTGGTCTTGCGTTCGACTGGCTTGGTAAGTTCGTTGCGGGGCGTGCGTACGGCACGCCCACCGATGTTCCATGGGGAGTAACGTACGATGCCATTGCGGTGCGCTATACCGTCCCCATCCATCCGGTGCAGCTCTACTATGCGTTCTTCTTTCTTCTGTTAACTTTTCTTTTGTTGATCACGCGCAAGTATTCCCATCGTGCCGGTTCCGAAACGTTCTACGGCATTCTCCTTGCGGGATTGGCAACGTTTCTCTTTGAATACTTCCGCGGAGATTTCAGTATTCCGGTATTTGCCACAAAGCTTGATTTTCTTGTTCTCCTCTTGCTCTTTATCAGTTTAGGAATTTTTGCTGCTGTCGAACTCACGCTGCGCAAGTGGGGCATGGTCATCTATGAAACACTTCTCATTGGCGTCTTTGGCGGATATGTACTCCTGCGTTCCCACATTGCACTCCCAACATTCGAACTGCGCTTCAGCCAATTTCTTGCGGTGATTTCGGTGCTTGCCGTTACCGTTTACGTACTGGTGCATCGTCAAAAATATCCACACCTCTAATGGGAATGCTGAGGGATTGGAATACTGGAATACTGGGGCAACACCGTATTCCATTATTGAATATTCCAGTCCCCGGTTCCTTTTCTGATTCTCAATATTTGTGAACTCCATCCGAGGCTGTGTATACTGCCAACCATGCAACAAGCACTCTTCCAAACACTTCAACCGTACTTTGAGCCGTGGCTGCTTTTTCTGGCACAGGATCCTCTTCTGCGTACATTACAGGGTGCAGTGCTGTTTCTGGGGATGATTGCCGTTTTTCTGGTGTTCTTCACGGCACGGGACATCATTCTACGGACGAACTCCTTCCTTCTGATGTTCTTCTGTATTCTTTTGGTGGCGCTCCTGCCGGTTGTAGGTTTTCTGCTATACCTGCTGTTGCGTCCGGCACGCACTATCAAAGAACGCGAAATGGCTTCCATGGTTCGTGAGCTTCTAGAGAGCCAGCAAACCACATCTGTACAACAGCGGAGACCAAAGAAAAAAGAATTGAAAGTTTCCTGAATTTCCCCCCCATTTCCATGTCTATTGTGACGTATCTCTTATGGCCTAATCCGGGGATGGTTCCCTACGATAACTCCAAAGTCGTTGCTCTCTTCTGCTGTTGCGGTGCCATGGTTGTAGCAGCATTTATTCTGCGTGTATGGCGTCGCCGCACAACAAACACGCAACTGCGCAAACTCTCGCGCTCGTGGTCGGGAGCTTTGATCTGGTTTGGCGTTATCGGTCTGGTATTGCTCATTTCGCGCACGGAGCAGATCAGCTATCTTTCCATGCGGATTTGGTGGGTGGTCTGGGCGGTGATTCTTGTGGTGTACATCGCGTTTCAATTGCGGCAATTTCAGACTCGCTATTACAAGAAGCTTCCGGGTGAACATTATGCTGATCCGCGGCAAGAGTATCTTCCGCGCAAGAAGAAGCGCAGGTGATCCGTTGAAAGTTCTCTGTGGAGAGAGGAGAATGTCCATGACGTGGCTCATTCCGTTCTTGCATACAGTGCGGAAAAGGATCGCTTCTGCTTGAAATGAACCTGCTTTCCCACTTCAATAGGACGCGTTATGAGTTCTGAACCTCCGTTACCACTGCTGTCATGCGCTCACTCACGTACAAAGGCATCACGTGGCTGGATGATCCTGCAATGTCCCACCGGGATTTGCATAAGTTGCAGCGGAAGTACGGTTTTCATGAACTGGATATTGAAGATTGTCTGAGTGAACATGAGCGACCAAAAGTCGAAGAATACGATACGTATTTGTTCTTGGTGTTCCACATTCCGTATCTGGACAAAAGTTCAGGCAGAATTTCAAAAGAAGAGGTGAATATTTTCCTTGGTCAGGATTTCATTGTAACGCTGCATCACGGCAAGATTCCTGTTCTGGATTCTCTGTGGCAGGAACTCAAAGAGTCGCGCGTACGGCGCACCGAATATCTGGATCATGGTACGGGATTCTTTCTGTATGAGCTCATGAGCAAATTCTTCGATGGGCTCTTTCCGCTGGTGGATACGATTACCAAAGACATCCGTCGCAAAGAGGATGAACTCTTTGAGAGTGAAGAGCAGGTGGACCTGCTTAGAGATATTATGAAACTCAAGCGGAATATCATTACTATGCGCTCCATTCTCCTGCCGCAACGCACGCTCATTGGTACATTGGAGCACAAGAATCGCAAATTCGTTTCCGAGGAACTTTCCCTCTACTTTGATGACATTCTGGATGCCATCGAGCGTCAGTGGTCGCTCCTGGATACGGCAAAAGAGATGGTTGATGCGCTCCAGGACACCCATGAATCCTGGCTGACACACAAAACGAATTCCATTGTACGCATCCTTACCGTCTTCTCGGCAACCATGCTGCCACTTACGGTGATTACCGGGCTCTTTGGCATGAATGTCATGTTGCCCTATCAGGATCATCCGTATGCATTCTCTGGTTTAATCATCGGCATGATTCTGCTGCTCACGACTCTCTTGGGGTATTTTGCGCGTAGAGGGTGGCTATAAACACCTATAATCACTTCCTGGTAAAGATCAGGAAGCCATAAACCTATCTTGACATACTTCTGTAGAAGGGCGACCATACCCCTCCTATGCCTCTCAAGCATGCCACAGAGACGTTTCTCCTCTTTTTGCTGGGGGTCGTGATCGTGTGCACGGGGTTTCTGATCACCACATTGCCGGGATTGCCGGAAGGATTACTCCCATGGGGAGTACTCTTTGCACTTTCGGTGCTCTATCCGTTGAGTTTGGTGCATATATTTCGCAGCAATCGTGCAGATTACCCATTCCGGTGGCTGCACTGGTTTCCGGCAAGCATGCTCCTTGTGTGGGCAGTTCTGGAGTTTCTTGATACCAGCAGTTCGTTGCCGATGGCATCTGTGAGCCACTGGGTCTTCTGGGGCTGGGGTTTGCCGCTCGTGACTCTGGGGTTCCTGTTGGCTGTGGTGTTTTGTTTGCGCGTGATTCGTCGGTGGAAGTTGCGCATTGTGTTGCTTCTAATCGCCTTCATTCCTTTCACTGTTCTCGCCGCATTCAGCCAGTCGGGGTATCACTGGGATCGTGAAGTGGCGGATATTCTCTGGGCTGCCAATTGGTGGAGCGCGCTTGACCAGCGGATCAGTGGCACCGGAGGAAAGCTGCCCGAAGTTGCGTACGTGAGTTCCGATGGAAAGAATCTTGAAGAGTCCGATGACCCCGGAGAGGAAGCATGGCGTGCCCGCCTGCGCCTTTTTGAACGCCGCCGCGAGCGTATTGCAGCAGGTCTTACCGAAGATGAGGAGACTGCAGAAGTTCCGGCAGAAGCCGTAGATCCTCAGTCAGGAACGGGTATGGAATTCCGGCAGGTTTCCAGCATGCCGTCGCATCTACCTTCTGCAGGTGCCGGTGTGGGTGCTCTTGGGCTCACCATGCTGATGGGGTACTGCGGCGTGTTACATCAGAGAGCGAGGAAACGTTGTTAGTTGTTCGTTATGAGTGAACTAACAACGAGTAACTAGGAACAAGGAACGTGTTGTTGTGCTATGCTTCCACCAACATTTCCCATATTCCAATGCCAACGATTGCCTCTCTTCGTGCCAGACAAATATTAGATTCCCGCGGGAATCCAACTATAGAAGTGGACTGTGCACTGAGCGATAAATCGTTCGGTCGGGCTGCCGTTCCCTCCGGAGCTTCCACGGGCACGCACGAAGCTCTGGAATTGCGCGACGGTGACAAAAAAATATACGGGGGCAAATCTGTACTCAAAGCTGTGAAGAATGTGGAGGAGATCATTTTTCCAGCGCTTGAGGGAATGGATATAAGCGATCAGCGTACAATCGATCAGGCGCTCATTGATCTGGATGGCACGCCGAATAAATCCAAACTCGGAGCCAATGCCATGCTTGGTGTCTCCATGGCTGTCTGTCGTGCGCGTGCAGCGGGGGAAGATGTTCCGCTTTGGGGATCACTCGAGCGTCAGTTTGAAGTCGATGATGCAACGTTGCTCCCTGTCCCGATGATGAATGTGCTCAATGGGGGCAAGCATGCAGACAGTGGCCTTTCCTTTCAGGAATGCATGATTGTGCCAACAGGGTTTACCAAATTCTCTGAAGCACTACAGGCTGGCGCCGAAATTTTTCACACACTGAAGAAGCTTCTCAAAGATGCGGGGTACGTTATATCAGTGGGGGATGAAGGCGGCTTTGCGCCGCATCTAAAAAATGCTGCAGAGGCATTCGATTTCCTTACGCGTTCTATAGAGGAGTCGGGCTACGGAGCCACTGTACAGATTGCCATTGATGCGGCTGCGTCGGAGTTCTATGCAGGTGGCACATACAATGTTGATAGCAAGAAAATGTCTTCTGCAGAACTGACGGATTATTATGCCTTGCTCTGCGATCGTTATCCGCTCATCAGTATCGAAGATAGCCATAGCGAGGATGATTGGGAGGGATTCCAGGGGATGCAGAAAGCGCTTGGAGATAAGGTTCAGCTCGTTGGTGACGACCTCTTGGTAACGAACACAGAGCGCATCAAAGAGGCGATTGAGAAAAAAGCAGTCAACGCCGTTCTCATCAAACTGAATCAGATCGGCACCGTCAGCGAGACGGTGGATGCCATCCAGCTCACGCAGAAACAGGGATGGAATGCAGTCGTCAGTCATCGCAGCGGCGAAACGGAGGACACGTTCATCGCGCACCTTGCAGTCGGCTTGAAGACCGGGCAGATCAAGACGGGTTCTTTAAGCCGTACTGATCGTGTCTGTAAGTACAACCAGCTCCTCAGGATAGAGGAGCAGCTGGGGAATAGCGCACGGTATCAGTCGCCGTTCTAAGAATGGTGTTTTAGCCACCACTGCTTAAGCGGCGGAAGGCTCAATGTTGATAAGACGTACGCTCCTGTAGGGATCAGGGCTTGTATTTCCGGATTCTGCAATCCATTGAAATGGAGAAAGGTTAGTGCTGCGATGTAAGTGATAAGCGCGATAAAACTACGTCTGGTTATGCTGGTTTCCCATGCTTTATCGGCTTCCACGCGTTTGTTGCGCTCCAGAATGGCTTGAATATTTGATTCAAGATTTTCCATGCTTGTAGTGTAGCACCTCTGCTAGACTCCGTGCGTCTGGGCGTAGTTCCCACCTTCGCCCTCCGGGCTACGGACGGGCAGGGCAAATAATTTTCAGAGGAACTGTATCGGTCATTCTTCAGAATCGGGGCGTAGTTCAGTTGGTAGAATGCGCGCATGGGGTGCGCGTGGTCGCTGGTTCGAGTCCAGTCGCCCCGACCAGAGTCATAACTTCCATGAATATTTAGAAAAAATGATATCCGCGAACGACCGTCCATAGCCTTGGCGAAGGATGGTCGTCCCGACCAAGTTACATTCGATTCTAATGCACGCTTGAAGAGCGTAGGATGGTGTTGAAGATCTTAACAGTAGCAGTCACACACCTGTGTTTTGTATGGAATTACTCTTGTGCACACGTTGGACACTCATTTCTCCACATGCAGACCACCTCACACTTTTTCTCTCTGCATTCCATATTGTACGGGCAATTCGACCGCACTGCGTATGACATTGGCAGCAGGCAATTCTCATCTTTATAACAATTCTGTTTCATAGAATAGGGAAATGAAGGATTGTGCTCAGCAAAGAGTTCAATTGCTTTTTCCCCCATTACAAACTGTAAATCAACAAGCATGCGATCATGATGTACGCGCATAAACTCTTGGCTCTCCTGCGAAAAAATCCTCTCTATGTCCGGACCATAATCCGAACCACTCCCTGGTGTCTCATACGAGAAATTTTCAACAGAAAGCACGGAGATATTATCTGGATAGGTAAGTTTAACAGGGATAGATAATCCACTTTTTTCTTCAATTTCCCCATTACGCAGGACAAATTCACTGCAGCGTACCCACACTTCAAACGGACTGATGTCTCGTTCACGCGTAAGATGCTGGAACACGCACACATGTTTCCCATCATCTTCCGTAGTCCAGGCAAATTCCTCTTGTGAAAGAAGATATGCTTCGATTACAGGATCAATACTTGTTGTGCGATCAACTGTTTCTGTAATTGGCTCATAGACCTCGATACACCCGTATTCACACTGTTTGTTATACGAGCAACCACGTCCGCACGTGTATTCTGCCCCATTATTACTTTTGATCATTTCTTCTCCCCATGCCACACACTGCTCACGCGTAGCAAAGTGCTCCTGAAACTGACATTCGACATCGCCTTTTCCCGAGAAACCCTGAGGATAGAATATAGCCGTCCATTCGTCGGCACATGGTGCATTCATATCACGGCATCCTTGATATGCTCCACAGCTGATAAGTGGGACAGATACGATGAATAGAAGCATGAGATACACTTTGTTCATGTGTTGCATATTACGCATCTAATTGTTTTTCGCAATGCAAAGCAAGAGTGCTTTTTACCTTTCCCAAACGGAAGGCACGGGGCCGAATATGTTCTCTGAGGAGAACGTAGGTACCGGTCCAAAAACACTCTGGTGTGTATCGGAGGCATTGCTATTGGTGTTGTTTCCCCAGGTATTGGGTATCGGACCAAAGATGTTTTCGGAAGCCAGAAAATTGGGTACGGATCCAAACAAACTCCCGTTGCTGCTTGCTGATGATGTACGGGGACTGCTCCAGGTGCTGGGTACCGGACCAAAGAGATCCGTCTTCCAAAAATTCGGCACGGGTCCAAAGAGAGAGTCAGCGTGTGCACACGGTGTTGTTAGTGCAACGAGTGCCAGCATGTGGAGTGTAAGTAGGAACATAGGGGAGAGTATACATGTGAAGTATAGTTATGGTTTCACCATTGTTTCAAACAACAACGAGCTGGTTTTTTTGTTTTAAAAAACACATGGAAATATAATAGAGGGTTTTCGTTTCCCTACCCGATTCTATCCCGAAGGGTTGTGTGGGAAGGTGTGATTACTCTCACTTCTTTCCCCCACATTCTATGTATCAGCAGGCATGTGCATCACCGGAAACAGGATTTCCCCTTTCTCCAGAGGGTCAGGCTCCTTCTGTTCTTCCAGAAAGCGCCATACAGGACGCTACACCGGTTCACATACATATACATCAGATACACGAGCACGTTGCTGGGCTTGCGGGGTGGGAGGATGTTGGAGATTGGGAAATGGCGCGCTGAGTGCATTGGTGCATCTTTTGGGGGAAGGGGCGCATAGCGCCCCTCTGTACTGCACAAATTTTGTGGTTTTCTCATGGGGAACGATCTTGTCAAAGGTCTGTTCTTTTGCTTTTATACCCTCTTATGTTTGAAATCCACCAGAAGCAGACCGGAAAGAGGGTAGTTGATAAAATATACAAAATATGTTATTATAATATGTTAATTTCATGAGTCTTTCTCCTGACGAACTTGCGGCAGCTACCACGGCTATAGAGGGGCACCAACGCCTACTCATTGTCCCGCATGCGAATACCGACCCTGATGCCTTAGGAAGTGCGCTGGCCTGTTATGAGCTCTTCAGTGCCTTGGGCAAGGATGTCACCGTGGTTTGCCCAGAGACGCCTCCGGAATCCCTCCAATTTCTGCCGGATTACGAGCGCATTACGGAAGGATTGGCAGAACAACAGCAGTTCATTGTGACGGTGAATCTGGATGAGGGAGTGGAAATCGATAAATTGCGTTACACGGTGGAGGATCGCAAGGTGAACATCATCGTTATTCCCAAGAACGGGCGCATTCATCCGCAGCACATTACCTTGAACGAAGGCAATCAGCCCTACGATCTCATCATCGTTGTTGATACCGCGGATCTGTCACTTCTGGGATCGGTGTATACCGAACACATTGATCTCTTCTCTCAGGTGCCGATTCTGAATATTGATCACCATATCAGTAATACGGGTTTCGGGCAGATCAAGCTCATTGATCCCACGGCATCGAGCGCAACAGAGGTCCTGTACCGATGGTTTATGCAGCAGCCTCAATGGAAGCCTTTCATCACTGCTGATATCGCTACGCTGCTCCTTACGGGGCTCATTACCGATACGCGCAGTTTCCAGAATCCCAATACCACTCCTCGTTCATTGGAAGTAGCGGCAGAGCTCATTGAAATGGGCGCCCGTCAGCAAGAGATCATCCAGAACGTTTACAAAACCAAACCACTGAGTACCTTGAAGATTTGGGGGCGTGCTCTCAATCGTATCCAGGTGGATGAAGATGCCCGAATTGTCTGGTCGACTATTAGCCGGGAGGATCTGGCGGAGATGGAGGCAACGAGCAAAGAAACCAGCGGCATACTTGATGAACTCATTTCCACCGTTCCCAATGCCGATGTGTACGTGCTCTTTACAGAGGTGGAAGAAGGAGGGCTCAAGGCGAGCATGCGTTCATCGAATACGATCAATGTGAGCACTCTGGCTGCGCAGCTGTATGGCGGCGGCGGACATCCCCGGGCTGCCGGGTTCCGTGTTTCCACGTTCTCGAATTTTCAATTACAGGTTCTGGAGTGTGTGCGACGATTAAAGGAGGGTATGTCCCAACAGCAAAGCGATACACAGGTGATGCCTCCTACGCCTGCTGTGTCGCATCCTCCGATAAAAACACAGAATCCT
>JBAYNS010000001.1:0-41616 GCA_041678625.1 Candidatus Peribacteraceae bacterium | reverse complement strand
GCGGTTTCTTTTCACTCACTTCGTGCCTCGCAGGGCGTAACCCGTCCGTAGCAGGATCGCCTTTCAATTGAGACGCATTCATCCTCCAGCTTACGCTGGAGGCATCCTGCGAAGGCGGGTGAACAACCAGTAGCTCTATAACTCCTTTCGCTGCATACTGGGAACCATGCGCTTGCTCCTGATCCTCTTTCTGACACTCCTGCCCCTGGCATACGCGCAGGACACGACTCTGCCACTGGACATAGACGGAGACGGACTCCTGAACAGCGAAGAAGACCTTAACAACAACGGTCGCGTTGACGATGGTGAGACAGATCCTTTCAATGCCGATAGTGACGGTGGCGGAGAATCTGATGGGGCGGAGTTGGCAGCCGGACGGAATCCGCTCGATCGCAGGGATGACTTTACGTACGATCTGGACAACGATGGTCTGGTGAACGGAGAAGAGCTGGAGCTGGGTACCGATCCGGCAAATCCTGATACGGACGGTGACGGCATCAATGATTTTGATGATCCGTTTCCGCTCGATGCACACTACCGTTCAGATGGAGACTTTGACGGCATTCCAGACGAGTATGAGATTATGAATAATCTTTCGGGAGACGATCCCGCGGATGCGCAGATGGATAATGATCGCGACGGCCTTACCAATCAGGAAGAATTCATTCAGGGTACCGATCCAAACGCAGCGGATACGGACATGGATGGCATTACCGATGGTATCGAATTGGAACAGGGAGAGGACCCGCAGGAAAATGCATGTCTTCTGTACGATAAGCCTCTGGCAACGTTTGAGGATATGCAAGATCACTGGGCAAATGACTATGTTGTACGACTGCATAAAACCAAAGTCATGCCCTCATACACGCGCATCGCCGATGGATACGGAGAAGGAGCAGAGCGCACATTTAAGCCGGACCAACAGATCTCACGTTTTGAGCTCCTGAAATTGGCACTGCTGGCAAGTTGTATTCCTCTCACCAACGACGATGAACGTCTGTCTGCAAGTTTTGAAGATCTGCCCTCTACCCCCCGGCCCTACGAGACCGAAGACCGCGCTCTGCGCCGTCATGTGATCTACACCGCACTACGCCTGAATATTATAGAGGGATATGAGGACAACACGTTCCGCCCCGATGAGCCGGTAAACCGCGCAGAAGCGCTTAAGATGCTTTTGGGTGCATCGAAAGTTACTCCTCCAGAAGGGTACAACATCACCATGGGGTTCTCTGACATTTCGCAAGCCGACTGGTTCTTTCCGTTCATCAAACAAGCAGTGGAGCTGGATATCGTAGAAGGGTATCCGGATGGAACATTCCGACCCGGTCAATCCATCACGCGCGCAGAAGCCGCCAAGCTCGTCTTCCTGCTGATGGTCATGAACCCGCACGTGAATGGATATGTGATTCCGATGCAAGGACTATAGCTAAATCAAAAAGAAGCAAGGGAATGAAAGGAAGCAAAAGAAGCAAAGGAGAGATATCAGATCATGCCTCTTTATCTCTCCGCACTCTTTTGCTTCCTTTGCTTCTTTTTTCCTCCTTTGCTTCCTTTACGGAACGCAGTAGAAGAATGACACATTCGAAAACCAGACACTAAACATGACTCTTCATCTCCTGAAAGGCCTTGATGAACTGATCCAGATCTTCTGCATCGAACATGATGGTCGTCTTTTGACCACCGCGGGACTTCTCGGAGATTTTGAAGAACTTCCCATTGCCTGATTGCTTCAGATCAATATAGAACGTGCGCTGCTTCGCATGAATAGTGATGGAGTGCAACTCATCGGCAAACCGGCGATCGCCACCGCCGGGACGTGGTGCAGCTGCAGGAGCAGGAGCATCGTCTCCGATGGAGGAGTCGCCCGTAAGATCGGACATAGGATCAAACATACCTGTTGGGGGTAAAAAGTAATCGTGCTCCCTTCGCCACATCTTAAGATAACTTTCGCACTTCAGTGTCGCTTGTGAGAGCAGAAGAATTGTAGCACGCACTAAAGCACTGTCGAGAAAACGCGTCATCTTTCTCCTCCCCAAATCTACTCCAGTGGCTTAAACAGAATCTCCGGCTTGCCCACGGTCTTCCATTCCTTTTGGCTCCCCCACTGCTTCATCTCGTCCGTGATGACAAAATCAACATCAAGCATTCTGTCTACATAGGGAACATTGAGTTGCTTGGAGATCCTCTGCGCTGTACCAGGCATGAATGGGAGAAGCATGAGAGCAATGTGACGTAAGCGCTCAGCTAATTCAGAGAGCTCTAAAAGTTTGCGTTTCCCTTCCAGCTTCCACACCTGCGTCTCATCAATGTAACGATTCGCCTCCGTCACAAACGCTGTCAGATGTTCCAATGCATTGGAGTACACAAATGCGTTCATACACTTCTCGTAGCCTGACCACGGTCCTTCATTCTTTTCGATTTTCACCAGTATTCCTCCTTCTTTATTCATAAGAACAAGCACACGATTGAGCAGGTTTCCCAAATCATTCCGGAGCTTAGAATCATACAATTTCTCTATACGATCCCAAGAGAAGTCGCCATCACGCCCAACGGGAACCTCGTGACTTAAATAAAAACGCAACGGATCGGGGTCACCGCCAAACCGCGTGAGGACATCTTCGGGATTCACCACGTTCCCCAAACTCTTGCTCATTTTCTCTCCTTCGTTTGTCAGGAACCCATGGATGAGGAGCCTATCGGGCGTGCGCACATCTGCAGCCTTGAGCATCGCCGGCCAGATGAGTGCGTGGAAACGCGCGATGTCCTTGCCAATGACATGCGTAACTTCTGCATCATCCCACCATTCGACTCCCAGGCGACTAACGTCGCCTGCTCGCTCATGGCGAGCCACCTCGCTCGCTCCACTGAGACCGAAATAATCGAGGCCAGAAATGTAATTGGTAAGCGCATCACACCACACATACATCACGTGATCGGGGTCATCTGGAACCGGAATACCCCAATCCAGCGACGTTCTTGGACGGGAAAATGAGACATCTTCCAATCCCTGCTCAATGAGCATGAGTGTTTCGGGTGCGCGGAAATCCGGGACCATGGCGTACTTTCCTTTCCCCTTTTGCGTGAGGAGTTTTTTGAGCCACGCTGCATCTTTGCTCAGGGAGAAGAACCAGTTCTCTTCGGTCACTTCCTCAGGCGCAACCTTGTGGATGGCGCACTGCCCGCCTTCCAGATCCTTCTTCGTCAGGAATCGCTCGCATCCGCTGCAGTAGAGGCCAGTGTAGCTGCGTTTCTCGAGCTTGCCCGCTTCTGCGAGCTTCCGCCAGAGTGCTTCCACCGTCGGCCAGTGATTCTTGCGATCCGTGGTGCGCACAAAGGCGTCGTAGGAAATGCCGAGTCGCCCGTAGAGATCTTGGAAGAGCGGCACATTGCGATCCACAAGCTGTTGCGGCGTTACGCCTTCTTCTTGAGCTTTGCGCGCAATCTTTACACCGTGTTCATCGGTCCCGATCTGGAAACGTACTGCATTCCTGGCCTTGGGAAAATCAGATGGATTCCTGCTAAGACGCATCCAACGGGCGCAGACATCCGCCAGAACCTTTTCCAATACGTGCCCCATATGCGGAGCTGCATTGGGGTAGTCAATCGCCGTCGTGATGTACTGACGTTTGTTCATAAAGAATAAGATGACACCGTAAAAACATTGCCAGCCTAGCGCAGGAGAACACAGAGGAGAAGTCCGATCAAGGTTAACTCCAAATGAAATTGTTGATATAGATAATGATTGCTTCCGCAGCAAGAGCAAGAATAAGCCCTGTAAGCGCCGTGGTAATAATCTTCTTTGCCTCCTCTTTGCCCTGATCGTTCCCCGCAGATGTAATAAGTCTGATTGCACCGTAGATGATGACGGCCACCGCTGCACCGGCAACAAGAGGGGCAAAGAAGTTCCCCAACCGGCTGAAGAGTTCTTCTAAAAAGCTGCTGCCACTCCCGCAACCACTGTGCAAAATGGAACAGTATTCATCGAAAGCTCCTGCATACGCACTGTCCGCTCCCAAACCGATGATGACAAAAAGAGTATGTATCATAGAGGCAGATTAATAACAGCTTTGGTCAGAGCAGCAGCAACATTAACACCGATCGCACCGACAACAGACCAAATCAGGATACTCTTTGCCTTATTGAAGTTCTCCGCTTCTCCCCGCGCATAGGTCATGCGATATCCCGCATAGACGACCATCAGCGCAAAGACGACATTGAAGAGACCAACAATCACCGTAATTGCGGATCGTATGAAGGTGAAAATGGGATCAGTACTCATAAAGAGACCGGAAAATTCTGTGGCGACGTATGCCACAATAGTCTGAGACAGCATCGCCAACCCCAAACCGATAAGCGCATAGACCATGGACATTTTTCCTTTGGTGATTGTGCCTTCCTCCCCCATGCTGATAACCATCTGCGCACCGCCAACAACCACAAAGAGTACAGCCGTACCTGCGGCAATAGTCATACCCAAACCAGCAAGCTTGCCGATAAGCGGGCTGACCCAGTTAGCATCGTAGGTGCACCCTCCGATGTACGCACAGGGATCCACCTGTGGCCTAGCCGCCAGAGCCGCAGGCACAGAAAGTACGGAGGCAGAGAAAGCCGTGAGAGTAGTAATGATACGGCGCATCATGAAGTGAAGAATGCGGAATTGAGGAACCGCAGAATGGACCCGGCGAAAACCAGAGCAATGAGTCCTCCGATCGCCCGCTTCATATTGCCCATCCATTCACTGCGCTGGCCGTCGTTATGCCCCACCACCACAATGGCGCCCCCGCAGACAAGAACCCAGAGAGTAGCAATACCCACGGCGACACTAATGAGCCACGAAGATCCCATGTTAAAATACGCAATAAAGGTTCCTGCCGGAGACGTTCCAACCGGCAACTGCGTTGTAGTGTCATTAAGAGGTTGAATGAGCGGGATAGTTTTCACAACCTGCTGAACAACATGTTTGTTGCTAGCTGCATTTTGGTCGTCTGCTGCATGAACAGGCATATGAACTGCCACTCCTACTAGGAGTGCCAGAATGAATGCCGCAAGGAATCTTTGTACAGCCATCACATTATTATACTGCAAAATCGGGTGTATTTCGAGCCCAAAATAGCCATTTTCCTCCCTGGAAGAGGGCTGAGATTCTTGCATCCGGCACAGATTCTCCGTAGCATTCACGCGCTCTTTAACGTCATTGAAGATGGCATGTAGCCTACTATGCTGGAAACAGCAGGCTGGATACTCCTTTTGAACACAGGAGTGCACTATTGTCCATTTTCTCATTATGCGGATGTAGCCCTGCCTGCCCTGCCGAAGCCCCGCATTCGCGGGGCGAAGGAGGGTTGGCTAGTCGCTCCGAAGGAGCGAATGAAAGAATAGTAGTTTCGTTCTTTTCTCTCTAATGCGGATGTAGCTCAGTTGGCTAGAGCGTCTCCTTGCCATGGAGAAGGTCGCGAGTTCGAATCTCGTCATCCGCTCCACCCGTCTCCGTTCGCCTACGGCGAACTTCGCCGCGGTGTCGCAGTGTTGGATAACAAGGGTGCCACGGCGTAGCGCAGCGAAGCCGGGCAATCGATCTTTTTTTCTGCGGGATTAGTACAGTGGTAGTATGTAAGCTTCCCAAGCTTAAGACGCGAGTTCGATTCTCGTATCCCGCTCCAACCTACGCGCAGCGTAGGTTGCCATCCGAAGCACGAAGTGCGCAGGATAGCTATTCAAGATCAGATTCGCTGCGCTTCGGTTGGCAGGCCGATAAACATTGCTATAGAATCAATCACTTATGTGGCATTACGTATACATCTTACGCAACCAGAAAGGTAAACAATATGTTGGCCATGCTTCTGATATATCCGTGCGGCTCAAAGAGCATAACGAAGGATCAGTGATTGCGACCAAGAATCTTCGTCCATGGGATATAGAATGGTTTTGTGGATTCCGCAATAAAACGAAGGCAATCAATTTGAGAAGTACTTGAAGTCCGGGTCGGGGACTTCCATTCGTTTTCGTCATATTGCTCCGCAGTAATACTCCATCTCAGTTCCGAATACACTCCACTATCCCGCTCTATTGACAGAAATCCATATGAATATCATATTTATTTACTGTGCATGATGAATCTGAATTCATAGGCATTATTTGCGACGGTGATCGCACATGGGCAAAGGAAAAATATGGTGTTGCTAGCAAGGCAGATCTTACTGTTGATCAATTACGTGATGGGTATTCAATGGGGGCAAATTCTGTCGAACAATTGATGAATACTGCAATTGGAGAAATGCGAGGTATTTTGGCATTTTGGGGTTTGTCAGACAAAAATATGTCCCAACGAACAGAGATGAATTTACGCGTATTGTTTGATGTTTTTCATACATTCTTCAGAAATCTCTTAGAAAATTGGATCAATAAAGCAGAGAACAAAAATGTAAGGCTGATTCATTTGGGAAAACCATTGGGTGGATTACCAGATTACACGAAAGAAACGGCGAATGCTCTTAATGATGTCGTTGCATCCACCAAAACAAGAACAGGACTAGTTATAGCTTTTTGCTTGAATTACAACGGAGACGAAGAGTTGGCAAATGCAATACGAAATTGGTCTGTGAACAAAAATGGAACATTTCGGGATCATCTCTATTTACCTCAGATTCTTCAGCAACCCTGTCCATCTTTAGATGGCATAATTCGAACGGGCATCCCTACGGGGAAAGCATTGCGAAGAGGCAACTATCTCATAGGATACGAAGAGTATAAAACAGCATACATATCTTCTCCTTTGCCAAGTCCCGAATATTCTCCAGAGGCATTTATGACTGATCTTCGGACTTTGAGAGAGGGTAACAAGAAAGAAGCTGGTGCATGATTATTTCATTGAATTACTGCTAACTATAGGTTCGAACTAGTTCCGAATACACTCCACTATCCCGCTCCATTGACTGTAACACTGTCGCCACAGATCGAATGCGTCTATTCTAGACACGAATATTTTGCATGCCTCACCCGGTTATGACCATTACCGTTGCCATTCCGGCACATAACGAGGAAGACTACATCGCAGCATGTTTGGAGCACTGCCTGATGTATAAGACGCCGAATGTGTGTGAAGTGCTCGTGATCAATAATGCAAGCACGGATCGAACACACAGTATCGCCGAACAATTCCCCGGCGTCACCGTGGTGGATGAATCACGTAAAGGAGTTACGTATGCGCGCCAGAAGGCACTTGAGAGTGCAACAGGAGATCTGCTTGCCTTTGTGGATGCGGATACGCACGTTCCGGAAGGATGGTTTGAGATGATCAACGCACACTTCGCCAAAGACTCTAACCTTGTCTGCCTGAGCGGACCGTACTACTGCTTTGATCTGGCACGATGGCAAAACATACTCGTAAAACTCTTCTGGATGTTCATTGCTTTTCCCATGTACTGCTGTACGCGCTACATGGTCATTGGCGGGAACTTCGTCGCCAAACGCAGTGCTCTGCTCCGCATTGGCGGCTTTGATACATCCATCTCTTTCTACGGGGAAGATACGAATATCGCACGACGCCTGCACAAAATCGGCCGCGTGCAATTTAACCTGAAATTTATAACCAAGAGTTCGGGCCGCCGCATGACATCGGATGAAGGCTTTTGGCGTACAAGTTTTCTGTATGCCGTGAACTTTGTTTCAGAAGTAATTCTGCGTCGTCCGGTAACCAGGCAATATCGGGACATACGGTGAAAATCGAGTCGAATGCCCGGCTTTGTTCTCCGCTTTGCCGCAAATTTCGCCGTGGCATCCGGCGGCATGTGAAGTAATAATCACGGCGTAGTCCCGCGGACGCGGGACGAAGCCGGATGGTACCCCCGACAGGAATTGAACCTGTATCTTCAGCTTCCACCTTCGCCAATCAATTGAATGGTACACCTGGCGGGGCTCGAACCCACAACCTTCAGCTCCGGAAGCTGACGCTCTATCCAATTGAGCTACAGGTGTATATGAGAATAAACAGGAAAGCTTCGGTGGACAGGCCGGAAGCCGAACAGTCCCTGCCCGCCCATAGTCCCGCATATGCGGGACGAAGGCGGGTATCCATTAGCCTACGGGGGCAAGTAATACGAAGCGAATCTTGTGAGAATGAATTATAAGCTGAGTGACTCGTCCGCCAAAGCCTTGGCGTAGGCGGACGAGGGCACAAACAGAATCTTACGAAGGAAGACTGTAAAACGCCACCGTATTCTGTGTTGTTGTGCGATCAACTTCCTTGAAGGGTACGCCTTTAATATCGGCAACGAGCTTGGCCACTTCCACCACAAATGCCGGTTCATTGCGCTTTCCACGATGAGGGACAGGCGCCAGATACGGTGCATCCGTCTCTATGAGCATGTGTTCAAGCGGACAATGCTCAATGGTGCGCCGGATTTCCTCTGCATGTGGATATGTGGCAATACCGGTGAATCCGAGTAAATACCCATCGTTCACCAAATCTTCCACATCCTCCCAGCGTTCCGTACAGCAGTGCAGAACCAACTTCGCTGGCTGCACGCTGCGGATAATCTTTTTGATGTCTTCAATCGCTTCTCGGCAATGCACAACAGCCGGCATAGAAAGCTCTCTTGCAAGTTCCATCTGTACGCGGAAGACATCGCACTGCACATCGCGCGGAGAGTGGTCGTAGTGGTAATCGAGTCCGATCTCACCGATACCAACAACCTTCTCATGAGAAAAGTACTGTCTCAATAATTGCTCATCCCTAGCCCTAACCCAAATCCTAGCCCCATGAGGATGCACACCGACGGTACAAAACACCTGAGGAAACTTCTCCGCAATTGCAAGACACTGTTCCCCTTCTCTAAGAGAGTCAGCGATCGTAACCATACGATCAACTCCTGCAATAACAGCACGGTTAATGACCGCATCACGATCCTGCGCAAACTTCTGGTCAGCCAAATGGCAATGACTGTCGATCATAACAGCAATATCATACGCACTTCATACACGATGCATATCACATTATCCCGAACCGTTTTCCTAGATAGCTACATCCGCACTTAACTCCGCAGCATCAATTTGCGCTGCTACATCAGGCATACGATTCCGCGCTGCAATTGCAAACTGAAGTGTGCGCTTGAGGTGCGCCACAGCATGAGGAACACCAGCAATCCGGACAACATCTGCCCTACCATGCACATTTTCATCACGCTGCTGCTCGTCCTCAGGAAGTGCCACATTGGCATCTCCACCTGCAATCAACTCTCGCAACCGCTCAACGGCACTACTGGTAAGCATGGAAATTCCCGCTTCTAGAGGAGTGCAAGCAGGTACGTTGCCGTCCTCAATCTCTGCCCTGGTTACCGGTGTCGAATGGACACGAGGTCCACTGTGATCTTCTACACGAGCTACCATAATACTCTCACTGTACTATTGATTTAAATAATGTCAATGAATCTACTAGACCAATATCTCCTGAATGCAGGAGAATAACTCCTCATGCCTGAGCTTAATCACAATTGCGGACTCTTTGCGGTTTATGACCTCGCCGGAGGCCGTATGCTCATGCCAAACGTTGTACACGGTATTAGGGAACTCGGTCACCGTGGCCAGCAATCGGCAGGTATCGCACGGGCAAAGGATGACACGCGTAGACGTACACTGGATGTCATTGCAGGACCAGGACAGGCACAACGGGTTTTTCCGGAACCACAGGGATTATTTCTGGATCCATCGCGCGCAGCCGTGGGCCACACGCGCTACAGCACCTCTCCCGGAGAATGCTATCAACCACTGCTGGATCCCCAGAGAAAAATAGCGGTTGCATTCAACGGTACGCTTGCCAACTTCTCTGATTTAAAACTGCCGGAGGAAATCACAGACACGCAATTGCTGCTGCGTGTAGCGCTAGAAGAAATCAGCGCTGATGTACACCAACGCTGTACAGCAGCTACTTTTCTGAGGATGGAAGAACTATTCGATGGAGCATTCAACGTAGCCATACTGCAGGCGGCAGATAAAGGACACTTGGCATCATTGGATGCGTACCGGGATGCCTCCGGCAAGCATCCGCTCCTCTACTCTGTTGTGGACGACCTCATGGTTGTTGCATCGGAGGACTGGCCGATACGACAGATGTGGGAAGGTGCCTACATCAAAGATGTTCCCCCGGGCGGGCACATTCATGCAGAAGGAAATCAGTGGTCGCTCAGGGAACTCATCAAGGATCCGAAGTTGTCGCACTGCTTTTTTGAGTGGGTGTACTTTGCATTCGTAGAATCCAAACTGGATGGAGAGTCTGTGCGGAACTTTCGCCATCGTACAGGCAAGCTCATGGCACAGATCGATCCGGAGTTTGTGGAAAAGAGCTTTGATCACATCGTGTTCCCCGTTCCGGAATCCGCCAAAGCGGGAGGAAACGCTTACGCGCAGACACTGGGATTACGCACAAACTATCGCGGTATTGAACGCAATCCGCAGCACAGAGGAAGAGAGTTTATGCTGGAGCAAAAAGAAGCAAAGCACCTTGTGCACCCAGAGCAATTCCGGGGGAAAGTCGCCATCATTTGGGAAGATAGTATCGTGCGCGCCAGAACACTCATGCGGCTGCTGCAGGATGTCCGCGCGGCACAGCCGCGCGAAATTCACGTGCGTCTTGGGTGCCCACCCATCTTCGGCATTTGCCCCTACGGTATTGATATCCAAACGATTAAGGAGCTCTTTGCCCCGGCATTCACCAATGGACAACCCTTGCACGGCGACACGCTGGGCCCAGAGATTTTGGAAGCAATGGCGCAGCGCCTTGAGGTGACATCAATAAAATTCCTACCAAAGGGCGCTGTTTCACAAGCTCTCAACAAGCCGTCTAAACACTTATGCATGGCATGTGTAGACGGAAAGTACCCCACACCAAAAGGGAGAGAGCTCTATCAACAACTGCGCGAGCAGTACATAAATCCGTAATTATTCGCTGAGCTCTTCCCGCACACTCTGGAAAAGTGCATCGAATGTGGAATATCCTGCCATCGTATTAAAGTGACCTCCTCCTTTTATCAAAGTTAAAGGCGCCCGCAGAATCTCCGCAAGGTGCTGTGCCTTTGCCAAAGCAATGTATGGATCATTGTCAGAGTGTATGACATGCGCGTGACCTGATCGCTTTCTGATAGTTTCCCAGGCAAAACCATTTTCAACGAATGTCGTCATACGATTATCAAACTCATTATCCATAACGTCGTAGACTGCTGCGATGAAAAAACTGGCTCGCACAGGATGGGGAAGATTCTGCAATATCTGTAATGCAAAAGCTGCTCCAAAGCTGTGTCCAATGATCACAGAATCTTCGGCGATGTGCTGTGTGTACTGCGCAAAGTGATCGAGCCACTCCTGCAATGTCGGATGGTCCGCATGGGGAAATGCCGGAACAATAACCTGATGCCCCTCTGCCTCTAGCTTCTTTTTAAGCCAAGGAAACCAGTTTTCTTCAGGATGCCCCTGAATACCGTGAAAGATGAATACCGTAGCCATGACGTACAGTATAGAAGGAAATGAAACCGATGAAATCGGTAGCGGGTCGGAATGTGAAGGTTACATATTCCCTGTTCAGTTTTGATGCTCCGATAGCATACAGGACTTGCCATGCACAGGGATTCCGCCTGACGAAAGAGAATTATGCTAGTCAGAATTCTGCTGAAATTTTGCATGTATGATGATATTTAGGGAATAGTAACAATTTTATGTGCTCTGATTTCTGTTGCGAAAAGGGGTGTATTTTGCTATACTGAAAATATATAAACACATACCAACCTTTTCTATGGGAATATTAGATTTCTTTGGCTCAAAAGAACGTGCATCTGAAAATGTACCTGAGAACATCCAGCTGGATATACTGCGATTATGGAATGATATAGGTGTTGTAGAACAACTACACCATACTCAATGGATGACGGAAGAAGATATTAGCAATTGGGAGAAGGATATAAAGGAAAGGTTGGGTAGGCTAAACAAGAAACTGTCAACAGGTGCAGTAAAAGCTGATCAATTACAAGAATGGATTGATGGCTTTCATACAAAAAATAAGGATCATCCCTCAAGAGGGTATATTGACTTGCAGCATCGATTTTGGCTTTCCATAGAAAATGGACACGCAGTGGTCGAAGTGAATCACTTATACACGATGTACCCCGAATTGCAGAAGCTCACAATGTTGAGAGAAATTGATAAAAACAAAGGAGCAGGATTCCTAAAATTCATGGATGAGAAAATTGAGAGCATACGCCCAAAACCCCAGAAGGGAGAATTGGAAAAGTGGCTACGTTCTACAGGATTATCTGATTACTACACAATTGACTCTGGTCGAATAGTAGAGGTAGAAAAGTAACAGAAAATGCAACGATATTCGATCGTAGAAAACTTTCGCATTTCTTTTTAAACTAAAACCATTTTCCTGATTGGTGGGTCAGGTGGGGATCGAATCCTTCGTTATGCTCAGGACGAGCCCACATCCAACCAAAGTTTTTCTTTCTTT
The DNA here is from genome assembly GCA_041678625.1 of Candidatus Peribacteraceae bacterium. GTDB lineage: Bacteria > Patescibacteriota > Gracilibacteria > Peribacterales > Peribacteraceae > JBAYNS01. Next base: position 29,123 of record JBAYNS010000001.1, on the reverse strand, counting down.
TCTCTGCGCCAACCTTTTATCTCTTTTTCTCGCTTGGCAGCAGTAAAACGATCGGGTTGTTTCTCATACCAACATAATCGTACTATGGGATATTTTCGTGTATGAGAACATGCTCGACCTTCTTGATGTTCTTTGATACGACGTTTCAGATCACTCGTGTGCCCAACATAATAGGAGCCATTTTCTAACTCAAGAATATATGTGAAAAAAGCCATAGCATATGAACGTAGCAGAAATGGCTTGCCATGAGGAGCCCCGCGTACGCGGGGCGACGAATGGTGGGTCAGGTGGGGATCGAACCCACGGCCAAAGGCTTAAAAGGCCTCTGCTCTACCACTGAGCTACTGACCCAAGCGCAAGGGCATTGTACGTAAATTCTGGAGGATTGGAACAGAGATAACCTGTGTAATCTGTATCAATCAACAATCACCGTAAAAGTTCCAGGTTCATGTGGCAATTCGAGAGAATCACCCTGACGAGTATGAGGAGCACGGCAAAGATGAAAATAGTCACGTGCTGCTCTCGTTACAGGATTCGGACGCGGCTCCAGTGTCACCTCATGAATTTCTGTACCTGGCACTGCAAAGACAGTAGCAAGCTTCCCCCTGATATAATCTTCAATACATACTCCTGCCTTATGCGCTTCCTGTGTCAGTTGGACTAACCGTTCCCGAGGAACATGTGCTACCACACGCACCTGCCCTGATGGAATTTCTTGCATAGTGAGCATTCTATACCAAAAAACTAAAAGACAAATGTAAATTCGCCAACATCGCCTCTGTACTGCATAATCGCTTATGATGAAAGTCGCTCTTGTCCACGAACTCCTCACTATGAAAGGTGGTGCTGAACGCGTCCTCAAGATTTTTGCGAATATGTTTCCGGAGGCTCCGATCTACACATTGCTCTATAACAAAGAGAAACTTGGCGACTGGTTTGCCGCAGATCGTGTCATTCCTGCAAAGCTCCCTATTCCCTATTCCCTATTCCCTGATCCCTATCGTTACAACCATCATTTGTATCTGCGTGCATTTCCAAAAGCAGTCGAGGCCTGGGATTTCTTCGACTATGATCTGGTGATCAGCAGTTCCTCCGCTTTTGCACACGGCATCATCACCAATGGAAAGCCGAAGCATTTGTGTTACGTTCAGTCCCCTGCCCGTTATCTGTGGGACCGCACGCACGATGTACTCGATCGTGCAGGGAAAGGGATGCTAGGACCTTTGAAGCGACGACATCTGGAACGTACATTCCATCAATTGCGTATCTGGGATAGCGAAGCAGCCGCACGGCCGGATATGTTGCTCGCAGCATCAAAGGAAGTGCAAAGGAGAATTGAACTCTACTGGCGACGGGAAAGCGACGTGATCTATCCACCCATAGACGACTTCTGGCTCCAACCAGTAACCAGCAACCAGCAACCAGTAACCAGTACGTACTACCTCGTTGTTTCCACCCTCGTCCATTACAAACGTATTGAACTCGCCATTGAAGCGTGCAACAAAGGAAAGCGACCACTGAAAATCATTGGGGAAGGCCCGGCACGCAAAGAACTGGAAAAGTGTGCGGGACCGACGGTGGAATTTTTGGGATTCCAGCCGCAGGAAAAAATCCGTGAACTGTATACGAATGCAACGGCAACACTCTTCCCGGGCGATGAGGATTTCGGTCTTGTTCCGCTGGAATCTATGGCGTGCGGAACGCCGGTGATCGCCTACCGCAGCGGCGGAGCACTGGAGACAATCGTGGAAGGAGAAACGGGGGAATTCTTTACGGAACCGACTGCAGAATCTCTGCTGCAAGCAATGGAAAAATGCGAACAAAAAACTTATACAAAAAATGTACTAACGGCACGGTCTACCCTCTTTTCCCGTACGCATTTTGAAGAAGGTATTCGCAGTGCCATCGCTCTGCTTTAGGCGCGGCTTACGATCACTCCGCCCAGAACAATCAGAACGGACCCGACAAGAAGCTGAGGGACGTGCGTGGTTTTCCATTCGGCAAAAATCCAGAGTGCAAGCAGAACGGAGAAGAGGGTATTCATGTTGAAGATCGGTACCAGTTTGCTTAGCGGACTTCCAAAGTGGTGCAAAGCAAAAATTGCGCAGGAAATTCCTATCGCCCATGATGCACCAGAACCAAATGCGTAGAGCGCTCCGGAAGTTGTAATTGTTCGGTCATGAAAAACAAAAAGTAGAACAACACTTGTGAGAACAACAGCTAAGCCAACGCTAAGCAGATAGAAAGGGAAGCTGCTCCCCTGCTCCATGCTTGCCTTCATGAAAATATTAGAGAAGCTAAAGAGAATTGCGGGAACCACGCCGCCGACAAGAAGACCAATAGTTTGTGGAGTCATGGAAAATGAGGGAATTATGAGAAGAGTGCAGTCTGGGAACCTTCGGGAACAGGAATGCCCAGCAGATCATAGGAAACTCTGGTAACAGTTCGCCCTTTCGGCGTGCGCTGCAAGTACCCTTGCTGCAACAAGTACGGTTCAATCATGTCTTCCAGCGTTTGCTCTTCTTCCCCCGTTGCCGCCGCAAGCGTGGAGAGCCCCACCGGCCCACCGGCAAATTTTTCGATAATAGTTTGCAGGATAAGACGATCGCTACGATCGAGACCATAGTCATCAATTCCCAAAGATCCGAGAGTGACCGCTACGCGGTCGAACGTCACTAGGTCTTCGTTGGCCACCTGTGCGTAATCGCGTATCGATCGCACGAGCCGGTTGGCCACACGTGGCGTAAAACGGCAGCACTGAGCAATTTTGCGGGCGGCTCCTTTTTCCAGACGCAGTGAGAGGATGCGCGCACTGCGCTCCACAATCTGTTCCATTTCTTCTTCGGTGTAGAAATGCAGTTTGAAACTGTGGACAAAACGATCGCGCAGCGGCGCGCTGATAGAACCCGCCTTGGTCGTTGCTCCCACGAGCGTGAACGGCTTGATATCCAGACGCATGGAACGCGCCGTTGGGCCTTTGCCAATTACCAGATCGAGCACAAAGTCCTCCATGGCACTGTAAAGCACCTCTTCAATGGTCGGCCGTAACCGATGGATCTCATCAATGAAGAGAATGTCTCCTTCTTCTAAATTCGTCAGAAGCGATGCGATATCTCCCGGCTTTTCGACTGCCGGCCCCGTTGTCACACGAATCTGTGCTCCCATCTCTCGCGCAAGAATGTGCGCGAGCGTGGTTTTTCCTAAGCCCGGAGGACCGAAAAATAAGGTGTGCCCCAATGCTTCTTTACGCTTCTTGGCAGCATCAATATGAACGATCACATGCCCCTTCACTTCGCTCTGCCCAACGTACTCGCTCAGGCGCTTGGGGCGCAGCGTTTGTTCCAAGACATCGCTATCCATACCGGTCTGCGTCGGCTCAACAATGTGCCGTGTCGTGGTGCGTTTGATAGCCACGGATGCAGTGTAGCAGAGAGGAGGGCTGGTGACAGACCCTTCTTTCGGTACAATAGCGTATATGACCAGTGCACAGAAAACCGTCACCACGCTTGGACTTCTGCTTATTCTTCTGGGTTTTGGGGCCGCTGATGCAGTCCTCACCACCTATACTTCCCCCGGGGAAGAACCTGTACAGGTAACCCCGGAACCGCCAGTGATAGCCGATGATGACGTCAATGGGGCACAGACCGAGACACCGCAGGTAGGCGTACAAACTGCGCAGGGACCCAATGTTCTGGAAACACTGATGACGCAGGGATTCACCTTTAAAGAGACGACGGAACGCACGCTTATCTCGCTCGTTGTGACAAACGACACCCCGGTACACACACGAGTCATTCTGGCGAATAACGACCGTATCGGTCTGATTGCTTGGACAGAATCTCCTCGTGTAAAAATGCACTTCCTTGCGCTGAAAGAAGCGCTCCACAGTGCATTTTCCCCGCAGATCACCGATCTTGTTGACGAGACCAAGCAGCTCTCTGGCAGGCCAACGCAAAATCTGCTGACTTTCCGCGACCCTGCCATCAGCGAAGAACGGCTGGTTTTTGTGCGGGTGCGCGACCGCCTGTATGAATTCCACATTGCCCCGAACAACGATGACGCCATTTTCCTCATTATTGAGGAACTCACCCGATAAGGGCTCTCTTTGGGGAAAAGAATGTTCAGAAAGCCGTGGAGCTAATGTTTGACACTCCGGAAGCCAATCCGTAGAGTAGCTGCGCTTTTCTCAAACGCTCTCAATGGCAAAAAAGATCATGAAGATCATCAAGGCACAGGCAACAGGCGGGCAAGCCAATCCCGCACCGCCACTGGGACCTGTACTCGGACAGGCAGGTATTGATATCAATGCTTTCTGCACCAAGTTCAATGAGAAAACCAAGGATCGCATGGGGCAAACTGTTCCTATCGTCATTACGGTCTACGAAGATCGCAGTTTCACCTTCGAACTCAAGCAGGCCCCTGCTGCAAACATGATCATGGAAAAAGCGAAGATTAAAAAAGGGAGTGGTGTTCCGAACAAAGAAAAAGTTGGCTCGCTTACCAAAGCGCAACTCAAGGAGATTGCACTGGCAAAAATGCCTGACCTTAATGCAACAGATGTGGAAGCAGCAATGAAAATTATTGAAGGAACTGCAAAAAACATGGGAGTGACGATTGAGTAATTTTCATCTCTCTGCAGACGATACGACAATATAACCGAGGAACATTGCAATGCCTTTCGTGTGCATTGATCGCTAATCGAATTTAGGCTTGATGCCGCCTTTCCCCATATCGCAATGTTCGAGAGTCCCCTCTCTATTATGTTTTCAACGGTTGGTCTCATCTACGGAATTGTTGTGCCGATCGTTCTTATTCTCCTCTTTGGAGCATTTCTGGTCATCAGTTTGCTGCGTCCGGGTACCAAAGCACGAACGGTTGCACAGGCAACCTACTGCACGCTCATGATGGGTATGGGGTTGCTCCTGATGACTGTTGCCGCGTTGCCGACTGTCGCAAGCGTGTTTGCCGGAGTGTCGTACGCCGGTCCGACATACCTTGCCCTCTTGGTCATCTTCGTCGGCGGCGGCGTACTCTTCTTGTGGCACGATCACTGGCTTCGCGCTCTTGAGCCGGCATCCGCACTCATCCCATCAATCATCTACCTCTACACGGTGAAATCGGTGGGTATGCTGGCAGCGATACTCTCCGGATTATCCGTGATACTCACGCTCATTCTTGGAAGTGCCGAGGAACAGTGGTGGGCCATGCCGCTCACTGCATTTTTGTACGGACTGCTTCTGATGTGGTGCACGCGTTCGGAACGATCGCCCACTCCACTTTTCAACAGTAAGCCTATGCACACACGGCCGGTATCAGTAAAAACCGCTGTTTCCCCTGCAAAGAAGTCTGTTGTGAAGAAAACTGTCAGGAGAAAATATGTAACAAAGAAGCGGAAATAGTACGGATTTTGCGTTGCAGTACCATTAGCCATGAGGCAGAATGGCGCCCTCGTGGGAGTCTCGCATCTGTGGGACGTCCATGTCCTCAGTCCACGAAAGGACCTACCACGTTCCCCCTACTATCATGACTGCAAAAGTCCTCACAAAAAAGCACGGAAAGAAGTATGTACAGAAAGCCGCGCTCATCCAGAAAGATGCCTACACTATTGAGGAAGCATCTGCTCTGCTGCCGCAACTTTCGACCACATCATTTGACGCATCAGCGGAGCTGCACATCTGCATCAACGCCGATACGACGCAGGCAGATCAACTGGTACGGACAACCGTTGCCCTCCCTCACGGAACAGGCAAAGTACTGCGAGTTGCAGCGTTCGTGCCGGACGATATGATCGCTCAAGCAACCAAAGCTGGTGCCGTAAAAGCCGGGAATGAAGATTTGATTAAGGAAGTTCAATCAGAGAAGATTGACTTTGATATTGCCGTCGCCCACCCGAACGTCATGAAAGATCTTGCAAAGGTCGCCAAGATTCTGGGACAGCGCGGACTCATGCCTAATCCTAAAGCGGGAACCGTAACCGCGAATATCGAGAAAACGATCAAGGAGCTCCAGGCCGGGCGTGTGGAATTGAAGATGGATAAGCAGGGAATCATCCACACTGTTTTTGGGAAACTCTCGTTCTCTCCTCAGCAACTCAAGGAGAATATGGAAGTTCTCGTCAATGCCGTAAAAGAAGCCAAGCCCTCGGGAATCAAAGGTGTGTACATCACTTCGGTGACTGTTGCACCCACAATGGGACCCGGAATCAAGATAACACTTTGACGTACACCACTTTTCAGCGAATATACCTGCAGTGGCCTTTGTAAGTTCACCAGCATTGCTCGCGTCTTCTTGTACTCCAGAAGAGCTCATCATTCTTGGCCAACATTTAGCGGAACAATTTCCACAAGAAGGAGCCAGCGTTCAAAGAGCACTGCGTCTCCCGGAAAACATACAACACAAAACGTTGGCGCAAGTAATTCACGGTATGATCGCTATGCTCCTACAATTACATTCCGCAAAGCCCAAACCATATCATACAGTCCAACGTTCGCCCACGGCACAGATGGACCATGCACTTATACACACCAAAGAAGCTCTTGGTCATGTTCCTCCAAAAGTTTGGGAGGCAATCGCACACCAGAGAGGCTGCACCGCAGAAGAAGTTCGCAGACGTGCTTGGGCACAAATGTACCGGGGATACCACCGCTACGATTGAGGCACTTCCTGAAGAATACATTGCACATCTTCAAATGTTTCTACCCGCACAAGTTTCGCGCGTAGATCGCGCGCACCATCGAATCCTTTCACGTAACTCGCCAGGTGCTTGCGCATTTCGAGCATCCCGCGCTTCTCCCCTTTCAGGCGAACAGCCAAGGCACAGTGCTCCAGAATCAGAGGAATTTTCTCCTGAAAACTAAGCCTTTCTTTTGTGAAAAAATCATTTTTCATTTTTAATTTTTCATTTTTCGTCTCACGTAGTGCGTCACACACATCCTTCATGAGCCATGGATCTCCAAACGTCCCTCTCCCGATCATCACACCATCCAGATTACCGATTTTTTCAAGAGCATCGTGTGCGCTGAAGATATCCCCATTCCCGATAACCGGTACAGAAACCTCCTTCTTTAGTGCATAAATAGGTTCCCAATCCGCTGTGCCGGAATACTTCTGCCGATACGTGCGCCCATGAATAGCCAGAGCATCCGCTCCGGCTTCGATGAGTTTTTGACAAAACGGAATGAGCTCCTCCGGCGAATCCCATCCTAAACGCGTCTTTACGCTCACGGGAATATGCACTGCCTGCTTGGTGGCGGCAACCAGCTCCGCTGCGAGCACTGGATTGCGCATCAGCGCCGAACCATGACAGGAAGATGTCACGCGTGCAGCGGGACATCCCATATTAATATCAATGCCATCGGCCCCCATATCCTCAATGACTTTTGCAGCCGAAAGAAAGTTCTCCGGCTCTTTTCCAAATATCTGCACAATGAACGGTCGCTCCGCATCAGGATCAAAATGCATCATCTGCATGGTTTTCCGTGCACCGTAGTGAATGGCATCGGTACTCAGAAACTCGGAGTACACGATAGTTTCCGGTGCAAGACGCTTGATGATTTGCCGATACGACGCATCGGTAACACCAGCCATGGGTGCGAGCGCAACGATCGGACGCTCTGTCGTCTGCCAGTTGAATGATGCAGAATGCTTCATGCGTTCAGAAAAAATTCTCTCGGCTTCCGGTACTTTATTATTCCAATTCCCAAATAGAAGACCACATTTTTCTCCCCGTGACGAGCCAAAACACGCGGAAGTGTACGCAAAATTGCGCACAATACAGAGCACTATGTTGAACAGTGCACAGAAAAAAGTACGCGCGTACGGAATAATCGCCTTCGCGTGCGCCTGCATAATGCCACTGGCTGCAGTGGCAGCGCCTTCACTGATTCCTTCTGGAGGCCTCCCCGGATGCAATTTTACAACAGGCATCATGAAAGCATCGTGTATTATTGAATTCATAAAGCACCTGATTCGCATTGCATTTGTGCTCATTGGATCGTTCTTTCTCATTAAAATCATTTTCGCCGGCTACTACTTTGCCATCGGATCGGCAACGGGGAACAAGGATACGGGCAAAAATATGCTCAAGTGGGCTATTATAGGATTCATTATCGCCAGTCTCTCCTTCTTCATCATTGACTTCTTCATCAGTGCCCTTGGTACAGGGTAATATTCCCCCATCCCTCCTCTCTTCATTATGGCAACCAAGAAATCTTCCGCATTCACCTCACTGCGTATCGTCGGCAAGAAGGCTCAGAACATTCTGGAACGTGCGCGCCGTACGCGGGTAACGACGCAACAGAAGAAGGTGGGACTGCCAAAACCAGAAGCACGCGATGAGGTTGTTATGCATTTATCGATCATCAGTGTAGCCAAAGCAGGTTTAACACTGCTCTGTATCGCAGTGGGTGTTTTGGCCATTTACCACCTCCGCGATAAGCTCATTCTTCTCTCTTTGGGTCTGTTTGTTGCCGCCGTTATGGATCCCGGCATCCAGGCATTGGAACAACGGGGCGTACCTCGAGGCATTGCGATCCTGCTGCATTACCTCGTGGCGCTCTTTGCATTGTTCTTTCTATTGTTCTCCTTCATTCCAATCATTGCCATACAGTTGCAACAGATCGCCGCATTCATCAGTTCGGAAGCCGATGCATTTTTGGCAAATCCACGCATTGCAGTTCCTCTGATTTCCCCGGAAGTGAATTTGCGTCTCACAATTCTCACACAATCAACGCTGCAGAATCTCAGTATTAACGAATTCAGTGACGCACTGGCGCAGATGGGACAGACGCTCTCTTCTGCAGCTCAGGGATCCGTGTATTTTGCAGCGCAGCTTGCTGGTTCTGTAGCTTTATTCATTACAAACCTGATCATTGTGTTGGTTTTTGGCTTCTTTATTCAACTGGAAAAAGAGCACATGCAACAGTGGTTCTTAAGCTTCATGCCAGAACGCTACCGTATGTACGCAAGCTCCAAAACGGAAGCAGTGCACAGTAAAATCGCTCAGTGGGCACGCGGTGAGCTCTTGTTGATGTTTTCCATTTTCCTACTTACGTTGATTGCGCTCATTATTCTGCGCATGCCCTATGCGCTTACCCTTGCAGCTCTTGCGGGCTTTTGTGAATTCATTCCTGCCATTGGACCACTTATTGCCGCAGTCCCTGCAGTCATCATTGCCCTCTCCCAACAAGGATTCATCTGGGCATTGGTCGTTGCCGGCGTGTACTACGTCATTCAGTGGTGCGAGAACAATCTTCTTGTGCCGCTCATCATGCGTCGGGCTGTGGGTCTTTCCCCCGTTGCCATTCTCTTTGCCATGATGGTCGGTATCAGCTTCCCCGATACGATCCACCCCGTGATTGGTATCATGTTGGCAATTCCGGCCACCACCATTCTGACCATCTTCTTACAGGATTGGCAGAAGATGCACCAGTAATGTTCATTGCAGACATTTCGATGATCCCCAGTCAGAAGACATCTGATGGTGCTCGGTGTGACAAAGAAATTTTTGTGGCTCGTCTTCATTGTCAGCACAAAAGAAAATACCGTCTGATCAAGGGCAGTCGTTTGAACTAATTTAGTGTTCAACTAAAATAGAGGATGTTGTGTTTGCTTGTCATAGGACCTTTTCTCTGCAGGATTTTTTTGCTAAAGTATTCTGATACTCTCGACAGTTTGGCACTCAGAATGCTAGACTGCTAACTCTGAGATACCCTAGCCCTAACCCTCTCCCCTAGCCCTATCATGCACCCATTCGATCGCTTCACGCCCAATGCCAAACTCTCTCTGCAGATCGCAGAGCAAGAGGCTAAAAATATGAAATCCAGCTACATTGGTACGGAGCATTTGCTCTTGGGACTTTTGAGTATCCCCAAATCTTTGGGGTTCTCTATTTTTACAGGAGCAGGAGTGACACAGGAGAATGTCCGCATTCTGCTGAAAGCCATGAAGGAACAAGATATTGAGGCAAAACAGATAAAACACGGTTTATCGCAATACCTTCACAATGTTATTGAACAGAGCGTGATCACCGCGCATAAGTTCCGACATGCGAACGTCGGCACCGAGCACCTGCTACACTCACTCGTCTCTTCCGGAAAAAATACAGCGACGGCAATCTTGGAACAGATGCAGGTGGATCCGGAAGATCTCAAGACACACGTGGAAGAAATGTTCGGACAGATCAATCAATTCAAACAGCAGAATCGAAACATGGAGCAATCGCTGGAATCCTTTTTCCAGGGATTACAAGGAGCCATTGTCGGCATGCAGGGTAATGGCATGCTCCTGGAACCCGAAGGACTGAAGAGACAACGAGCCGATGGAAAGAGTAAAACACCGGTGCTGGATTACTTTACCGACGATCTGGTAGCCAGGGTAAAGGAAGGGAAAATGGATCCGATCATCGGTCGCAACGAAGAAATCGAACGCATCGTACACATTCTCAACCGCAAGACAAAGAACAACCCCGTTCTCATCGGCGAGCCGGGCGTTGGTAAAACCGCCATTGTTGAAGGTCTGGCACAGCGCATTGCTGCAGGAGCCGTTCCCAATACCCTGCGAAACAAGCGGGTCTTAATTCTGAACATGGGATCGCTGGTTGCCGGAACCAAGTACCGCGGAGAGTTCGAACAGCGATTCGATGACCTGATTAAGGAGGCGCTCCAATGTGAGAATGAAATTATTCTCTTTATCGATGAACTGCACACCGTAGTTGGTGCCGGATCGGCAGAAGGTTCTCTGGATGCCGCCAATATCCTCAAACCCGCTCTGAGCCGCGGATCCATCCAGGTTATCGGAGCAACCACCATCGATGAATTCCGTACGATTGAAAAAGACCGCGCACTGGAACGGCGCTTCCAATCTATCCTCATAGAGGAACCGTCTCCAGAAAATGCAATCAAGATTCTGCAAGGTCTACGCCAGAGTTACGAGGAATTCCACAGTCTTGTCATTACCGATGGTGCAATCGAAGCCGCTGTCAATCTGAGCAAGCGATATGTTGCCGATCGATATCTGCCAGACAAAGCAATTGATGTCCTTGATGAAGCTGCAGCAAAGAAAAGCCTGCAACGCGTTGATCAATCTCCGGAGATTAAGAAATCGGAAGAGAAGTTGGAAAAGCTGATTCTTAAGCAACAGGAAGCAGTACGGGAACAGAAGTACCACATTGCTCTTAAGCTGAAACAAGAACAACAAGTGCTGCAGGAGACACTCGACCAGCTGCGTAGCCAGGAAGATGGAGACAAGCGCTCACCAATGCAGATTACGGAGGATGATATCGCGGAAGGCGTAGCCCGTATGACCGGAATTCCTGTAACCAAACTCATGAGTTCGGAGCGCAAGCGCCTGCAAAATCTGGAGCTCGTCCTGCGTAAAAAAGTAGTCGGACAGGACGAGGCAATCAAAAAAGTGGCGCGCGCCATCCGCAGAAGTCGTGTGGGAATCAGCGATCAGCGTCGCCCGATTGGTTCCTTTTTGTTTTTGGGACCCACCGGCGTCGGCAAGACTGAACTTGTGCGCACTATTGCATCGGAAATTTACGGCAAGGAAGATTCGCTCATCAAAATCGATATGTCCGAATTCATGGAACGACATAACGTTTCTCGTCTCATTGGTACAACGGCGGGATATGTGGGATATGAGGAAGGCGGCCAGCTCACAGAAGCCGTGCGTCGTAAGCCGTATTCTGTAATTCTCTTCGACGAGGTGGAGAAAGCGCACCCGGAATTCTTCAATATTCTCCTGCAAATTCTGGAAGATGGAACGCTCACAGATGGGCAGGGCAAAAAAGTCGACTTCACGAATACGATCATCATCATGACCAGTAATATCGGAGCGGAAAAACTCACCAAGCAGGCTGCCAAGATTGGCTTCCGGGTGCATAGCGAAGCGGAAGCGGAAGAGATGGCCTACGAGGAAAAATCACAGGAAGTAATCCAGGAACTCAAAAACACACTGAGACCGGAGTTTCTCAACCGCATTGATAACATCATCGTCTTCAATGCCCTCACACAGGAAGACATTCGCAAGATCGTGCTGATTCACATGCATGAGCTGGAGCAACGCCTCAAGAAACAAGGATACACCGTGGAGACAGATGCAAAAGCTATCAGCCTGCTGGGGAAGAAGGGATTCGATCCGGAATACGGCGCGCGCCCGGTGCGACGTACCATCCAAAGCATGGTGGAAGATGAGATTGCCGAACATATCCTGAAGGGTATTTTCCAGGAAGGCGACACGATCAAAATCGTTCGCAAGGGGGAAGATGGTCTGGATTTTCTGCGCGGAGAGAAGAAGGAGAAGCACACACCACGCAGCAGTCGCAAAGAGGCATCGATCGCCTCATCGGCTGCATAATCTAGGAATAATTGGCAATATCAGCAAAAGAAGACCTATCGCGTTTATAGCAAATAAGAAACTATTTACGCAATCTGACAATAGTAGGACACAAGCGAGAATGGCGATTTTCTGCTATAATAAAGTGATTTCTCGCATTTTATGCCCATCGAACCTGTCAAAATTCCACAGGACGTACAGATCGAAGATCGTCTGATCGGGCCCATCACGCTCAGGCAGGTCATCATCTGTTTGATCGGCGGCGGTATCAGCTTTGTAATTTGGAATGGCATGAAAGCAGCAGGTCCGGTGAATACGGGACATCTCATTGTGGCATGGACTCCCCTGCTCATTACGGCAGCATTCGCTTTTATACGATTTCAGAATTTAAGCCTGCTCAAAATTATTCTGTTGGCAGTTGAAGGATGGGAGAAGCCGAATCTGCGTGCATTTGAACCACGCACAGGTATCGCCATCAATGTCCGGACGTACTTTAATACGCAACAGGATGCACATATCGCGCGCGCGCAAACGGAGCCAATGCAGGGGAAATTTGAGCAATTGAGCTCTCTTCTGGATGAACGACCATCAAAAGATGGTGCACCAGTTGTCGCAAAGGAAAAGGGGGAGGAAGCGACAGAGGAACAACCAAAAGCCGTAAATCCGGAACGTGTCTCTGTGGATCCTCTGGAAAGAAACAAACAGGGATCGTTGGACGGTGTGGCTCACATGCCCACCAGTGCAAAGCAGGCACCGGTCATTCGCGATATTGCCCCACCTTCTGCGTAATCCTATGGCTCATAAAAACACACCTCCGGCTAAGGATGATAAGCACTCCGCAACAATGCAGAAAGGTACACTGGATGAAAATCTCACCGATGATCTTCTGAATGAAGAGGATGAGGACGGTGATACAAAGAAAAAGAAGAAGCAAAATATCCTCGAGCGTGTAAAAGACACCGTACGACAACGGAAGCGCAGCAAATCTGCTTCCACACAACGCTACGTTCCGATTGCCGAAATTCGCAACGACACTGTCATTCTCAAGAATGGTGGATTGCGCGCCGTCATCTTGGTGGAACCTCTGAACTTCAACCTGAAGAGTGAAACGGAGCAAGAAGGAATCATTGCCGGCTATCAGCAATTCCTCAATACGCTCTCGTTCCCCATCCAGATCGTGATCCGTTCGACCAAAGTGAACATTGATCCCTACATCGATAAGATTCGTGCACGGGCGAATATGTTCAAGAATGAACTTCTGAAAGATCAATCGTTGATGTACGCAGCGTTTGTGGAGAAACTCGTGGATGTCGCCGACATCATGCAAAAACGCTTCTATCTTGTTATCCCGCAAGACGATAACCCGCCACGGAAGAACACCGTTACACAGTTCTTCAGCTGGATTCACACCGATGATTCCTCTGCCAAGATCAGTCAGAGGAATCAACGTTTTCAGCAGCGCAGCATTTTGCTGCGTGATCGTGTTAACCTGGCGCAATCCGGTCTCCACAACGTTGGTATTGCATCACGGAGGCTCACAACACAGGAACTCATTCAGCTCTACTACGAGATGTACAACCCTATGAGCAGCCAGGAACAGAAGCTCCCCAACGATCTGAATACCGAAAGACTGGTGATTTAGGCTGCGTGGAAAAGCAAAATACCTGTGACGATGCCATCAGTCTCTGTGAGCATTTCGTTTGACATTATTTAAAACTCCTGCGATGCTCTTTTGGTGAGGATAGCGTGCTGCTCGTGCAAGGGCACCGTTCCTCCTTCCTCTTGTTTCCTCCCACTTGCACCCCCCTTTACCATGGCCGCTCTTGCAGTAAAAAACACCATTATGGAAGACCTTCTTCGGGCTTCCCCTCCTATTGTCATTCACCGTCCCGGTGAACTTGTGGAAGGCGCTGTTGTCTATCGTGGAAAGAATAAATTGCTCTTGGACCTGCCAGGAGGATCCACCGGTATTGTTACAGGACGTGAGCTGCGTGATTCGTTCAACACGTTCCGCAGCACCAAACTCGGCGACATGGTAATGGCCATGGTACTCGAGGAAGAAAATGATGAAGGCATGGTGGTGCTGAGCTTGCGTATGGCCAGCCAGCAGAAAGCGTGGGATCGCTTCCATGAACTCATCGACAACGAGAGAACTATGAAATTCATCCCGCAGGAAGCTAATAAGGGAGGTCTGCTTGCAAACATTGATGGTATTCGTACATTCCTGCCAGTAAGCCAACTTGCGCCGGCTCACTACCCACGCGTGAACAACGCTGATGCGAATGAAATTATTGGCCGGCTGCAGAAATACGTTGGCCACACCTTTACGATCAAAATTATCACCATGGATGAGGAGGCCGGGAAAATCGTGGTTTCCGAACGCGAAGCCATGGCAGAGGAGCGCTCCAAGTCTCTGGAGAAACTCACTATCGGCGACACAAAGGAAGGTATCGTCACCGGAATCGTCAAATTCGGCCTATTCGTTGCATTCGATGGATTGGAAGGACTCGTGCATATTTCAGAAATTGCCTGGGGACACGTGAAGAATCCGGCGGAATTCGCAGAGAACGGCGATAAGGTTACCGTGAAAGTGATCGGCATTGATGGCGACAAACTCTCTCTATCCATCAAGCAACTCACAAAGGACCCGTGGGAAGAGATCGCCGAACGCTACCCGGTCGGCAAAAAGGTTGCCGGCACGGTGGTACGTTTTGCGGATTACGGCGCCTTTGTAAAACTGGAGAGCGATATCAATGGACTGGTGCACCTCACGGAGCTCGCCCATCACAAGGTTATGGATCCCGCCGAAGTGCTCACTATCGGCCAAAAAGTTGATGCACAGGTGATCAATATCGATATTGATGAACGCCGCATTGGACTTTCCATCAAAGCACTGCAACCTATTGATAAAGCAACACTCGAGCGGATCAAAAAGGAGCGCGAGGAAGAGGAAGCACAGCGCAAAACAGAGCTAGAAGCAACGAAGAGCAAAGAAAAAAGGGAAGGGAAGGAGAAAAAGGAAGAAAAGGAAACAAAAGAAACGGGAGAAGATTCAACGAAGAAATCTCCTTCTGAGAAAAAGAAAGCTGCTTCAAAGAGTGGTGCCTTTGTTGCTTCTCAGACCGGTAAGAAGTACTACGCGGCGGACTCCGCACAGGGAAAGAAGATCAAAGAGGAGAATCGCGTGTACTTTAAAGATGAGAAAGAGGCGGAAGCTGCTGGGTATTCAGGTTAGGAAGTTAGGAGATAGAGGATAGGAAGTTAGGAGTTAGGGAACCTCTGAAAAACTCTGGCTTCTGTCATGGTGAGGTCGCTCGAACCATGTACAGAAGCCAAAATGTCTATCCTTCGAACGGCCTCAGGATGACATTTTGGTAATTTTTCAGAGGTTCCTTAGGTATTACTGCAACGATTTCCTATTTTTGCTAACTTCCTAGTTCCTAACTTCCTAACTCCTAGTTCCTAACTTCCTAACTCCTAGTTTCTAGTTCCTAATTTCCTAAAGTCTCCTGACTCAGAAAATGCAGATGGAGGAAGAACACTTCCTGCCCCCCGCTCTTTCCAACGTGGAACTTAAGCTGGTAGCCATCGATCCCGTTGTCCTTTGCGAAGTGCTGTGCTTTGCGAATAAGTAGTAACGGTACATGCTCCGTCTCTTCTGTTAGATCTGCAATGGAAGGAGTGAAATTCTCCGCTTTTTTTGCGATGAAGAGCAAATGTGTCGTAGCTTTTGGATTGATGTCTTTGAAAACGAGCACTTCATCATCTTCATAAACGACATTTGCAGGAATTTCCTTTCGGAGAATTTTGTGGAAGATAGTGTCATCAGGCATGAAATCAACTGGTAAGGAAAATACCACTGAAGAATACCACGATCTTCTGCGTTTATCTGCAATTGACTTTTAGGCTAAAAAGAGAGAAAATATATGTGAACAATGGACTCCAAGAAGCCAGTGGAAAAAGGGCTGCACAACCAGGAAAGTTCCCTGGAGATGCACGGCACCCTGGTTGTCCAGCAACCAAAAAAACTCGAGGGTCTCCTGGAGACGCTTTCGCTGCTTGATCGAATCAGCGAACGCGTAAGTGAGGATCGCTCAAGTGATTTGGGTAGCGCCGGTGGCGGAGCCACAACGGGGGCAACTGCGCAGGGGCAACAGGGAACATCTGCCCGCGATCAGGCTATTGCTGCTATTCCTGACGAACGCATCATGCGCGCGCAGCTGGCTAAGCACATAGAGAAAGAAGTTCAACTCCTACAAAAGGATATCCGGCGTGCAGCTAGGCGTGCAGCTAGGCCGGGTGCTGCCTACAAACTCAATGAACTCTACGCACGCATCCGCCGCTTAAACTCCCTGCTCGCAAATCTGCTGGAAGCATCCTACGACGTTCTCAAGCGCCTCTTCATTCGGGTCTTCATCGACAATCAGCCTGTACTATAAGAATCCGACTGACTCCAGATTCTTTCCTTTGTCTGTACCGGCGGATTTTGGCATGAGAGAAAAGTATCTCTCTACCGTAATTGCATCGCCTGTTCCATGCGTGCAACAACCTGTGCAAGGAAATCCCCCAGCAGAGGAACCCATTCTATCCAGTGCAAAAGCCAGATGATAATGGGCACGATAATGACAATGGTAAAGAGAATGCCAACGCCATACAGAACGCCGCGTAAAAAGTAGAGGCCAAGCACTTTGGTCGGACGACCAAGGATAGTGCGCTGCCCCAAAAACAAACGTAATGTGGCATTGAGCTCATCAATGGATTTGATTAACTGCTTTTCTGTAGAAGGTGGAGTTGGCATGGAAAAGAAAGTTATTTTTTGACAGATTTTTTGTCTTTCTTCTGCTTCTTTTCTTTTGCTTTCTGATCGTTCTCTATGTACTCCATAATCCAATTGAATATGACATCCGCCATAGAAATGGGACGCATGATCACATCCTCCAGCTGGCGCGTTACGCTGTCCACACGACGCAGGATCTTGCGTAAATCCACCGCAACAAAAAGGAGATTATAGAGGAGAACGATAACGAGCACCGCCACCGCAACCTGAAGCCCGATATAGAGTTGGCCTAGTGAAAGCATGGGCAAAAGAGGAAGAGTACACTGAAGAGTACCGCTCTTCATGCTCATGCGCAACGTTCTGCAATTTTTCTGGCGTTTTCCCCGCACGCTTACTCTGTGCATCATTGCGCTCTACCAGCGCACTCTTTCGCCCGATCACGGTCCTTTACAGTACCTGTGGCCATACGGATACTGCCGCCACGAACCGACATGCTCGCAGTATGCGCAACAGATGATTATGCGTTACGGACTGGTTTTGGGCATGATGCGCGCACTGTGGCGCCTGCTCTCCTGCCATCCATGGAAGGCGCCAACGGAAGAGAAAATTCATAAAACTATCGAGAGAGCTTCACAAAACTGATCGTTCTCCAGTATCCTGCCCTCACGTTCATTCCCAATCTCTAACTCCCACATGCGGGCGTCGTATCAGCCTTCGCTCCGCGGACGCGGAGCTACGGCCGACAGGTAATGGCTATTATGTCAGCCTTCCAAGCTGAAGGCTGCAGTCCCCTGACATTGCCGCCTGCCTGCCGGTAGGCAGAGTACGCAGGGATTCCACTTGCCTGCGAATGCTGCGGGCAATGATGGTGAGAAGATCTTTAAAATCTGCGGGCGTCGTATAATGGCTATTATGTCAGCCTTCCAAGCTGAAGACGGCGGTTCGATTCCGCTCGCCCGCTCCATTGAGCACAAGTAAAATATTTGACAAATATGCGCAGTGTACCGTAGTATTGTATCCAGCGTCGCTGCGCAAGAGCGCGATGCGCTGGAGGTTTTTTCCTGTCCTCTCCACGCCCGTCACCATGCCAAAATTTGCTGCCGAAACATACCAGAGCAGAGATACGATACTGGCAGAAACCATGCATGCGCTGCAGGAAGCGCACACGCGTGATTTTCCGAAACCAGACCATCTGCGCAGTACTGCCTATCTGGCGGGCCGTCTCAATGAGAGAGTGCAGCAGCTTCTTAATGCTTCCATCACACTCCAGAGAATTGATGGGGGTTTGCCCCGTGAGGGAGAACTCCCCGATAAAGCGGCACGCGACATCGAAGCAATAACACGAGACCACGTCATGCATATCCTCTGGAATCACGTGTACTCCACCCCAGAACACCGCATTAAATCACAGAGGTTTGGTCAACTACTGGTGAAGCAACACCTCGAACGCTGTGCTATGAAACATGCTTCATCGCCGGAGACCCTCAAGCACATGGGGCTGATCGCTTTCGACATGGATGGAACAAGACAGATTAGAAAATACATCGGTCATGTGAACACCGGTTTGTGCCTCCAGGGAATCTCCAGAGTGCTTACGGAGACCAGCGGTCCAACGCGCCTTTGGCTGGAACGCGACTACAGATTGAACGTGACACCAACTGCCATAGGAGGAGATGAATTCGCAATCATTTTGCAGGGAGATGCACCTCTCCAAAACGATTTTCTCACTGCCGTCGGCGATCGATACCAAAAAGAAATTACTCAGGATGAACACCTTCGCAAGACTGTGGATCTCACCAGACCCTCTCTCCGCGCTGAATTCCATGAGGAACTCCCCAATGAATGCCCGATTACCGTTGCCTGCGGCACCGCAACTCCGGACGAAGGAATCCTCTGGACCCGCACACAGGACAACGATGATCACCAGCTCCAGTTGAATGGAGAGAATAGCTTCGAAGAGCAATGTTTGAAAATCTATGCAGGCACTCTGCACGTTGCAGATGCGCGCCTACAGAAGAGCAAACGTACGTTCAAGGAACAACTTGAACGCATAAACCCCAGACTGGCCCGATTCCTCACAAGTACGCGGGAGGATCAGAATCTGATGAGTCGACTGAAGACCGGAAAAAATCTCCTCACCGGCACCCTCACGACACTTAGGCAATTACTCGATCAATTCGAGCAACGGCTCCAGCAATCGGATGAAGGGGACGAAATTACACAGGAGTGACAAGAAAATACGATGCTTCCATTTCTCCAGCGATCTGAAGCAGGCCATTTTTCCGTGTATGCCCCTCAGGCTCTGTTCCCGGCAAACCGAAGAGGACAATATATACAATTCCCAGGGAACATTGTCATAGACAGAAACTCTTCGTAGAAGCTACTATGTTTTGCATTATGAGAAAAACGATAATTTTGGCTACTGCTATCCGGCTGAAGAAGTTCTTCCTTCAAGACACAGATTTGTACTCGTTCCGGTTTGCATACATATGTCTCAGATAAACATTCACGCTGGAACGATTGTATATAAAGTGCGGCGCACTGCCCTCTTAGTGATCATCTTCTTCGGCATCCTGGCCATCGCAAAGGGCATGTATGACCTCTGGCGTGTTTCTTCTTTGATCGCGACGGGTATCGTGGATGCAGACACCCCGGCGTATTTCATCATGGGCAGAGGAATCCTCAACGGTCTCACACCATATGTTGATCTTTTTGAATCGAAACCGCCGGGCATGTTTTTGCTGACTGCGTTGTCCTTGGTAGTGACGAGAGGACCGTGGCTTGTAACGGTTCTGAATATTATCGTGCTCGTCTTGCTCCCCATTCTGCTCACGATCTATGCCGTCCGGCAACACAGAACCGAACAGTCTCGCATTGCACTCTTCTGGCTTTCCGGCACAGCTTTCCTCATCGGCATCTCTCTGTCACTCTTCCTGCAAAGATGGACCGTAGCAGTGCAAACAGAGGTATTTGGCGCGTTCTTCGCATGCCTCTACCTGCTACACGTGGCATGGACGCCGTCCACCGCATGGCGGTCAACACTCCTGCGGGCGGTACTTCTTGCGGGCGCAATTGGTATGAAGGAACCGTTCGTATTTGCGACTGTGGCAGGTACCCTTTTGATCGTACGGGACCGAAAGGAATTCTGGCGCGCCTTTGTCCTCCCCCTTCTTCTTGCAATAATCATCGGACTTTGCAGCCTTGTGGTTCTTGGATTTGCGAAGGGATATTTCACACTGTATCTCCCTGCAATGCTTCAGGATCGCCTCTCAAATGATCCGTTTGCACCTTGGTACGTGAGAATCTTCTCCGTGCGAAAAGTAATCTACAACAACATGACCGCCTATGATGCTTGGGGATTCGGATTGATAATGATCGTACTGTGGATATTCTTTCCGCTTTGGAAAGAACGCAGGAGCGATCTCCTCGGTTTGTTTCTTATCGTTTGCGGTTCCGTGACGGGATATTTCTTCCTACACCTCACATGGAAACTCCTCACCTTTTTCCAAGTTGCGCAACAGGTGAATCTGGATGACTTCGCTTCGTTCATTAGCCTAAAGATCGCGCAGTACTTTGCCTTTACCAGCTGGCTTGCGTTTGTTCTCTATCTCCAACACAAACGGAACTTTGCGGCGCATACGCTGATCGCCATGTTCGCTTTGCTGCCTCTCTGTCTCATTGTGGAAATAGGAGGCATGCGCGATCTGTATTGGGCGTTCACTGTCCCCCTGTATTTCGCGCTCGTGCTCGTTTTCCTCCGGTATGCTGCAACAGAAAAATTCATGGTATTCGGCGGCATTCTCGGCGTGCTGGCCGCGCTGACCGTCCTTCTCTATCATCCACACTGGAACCAAGAGTACATTCACAGACAACTTCTGTACGGAGTAAATCGAAACGCCGATGTTGTACGCCGATTCGACGGGATGCTCGATGACTGCGGGTTCGAACGTTACGCGGCGATGGATGCGATTCTCAAGCTGGCGTTCGCCACGCACTCCCCCATCGGTCCGGTATTCAACCCGAGCGACCACAAGTACTTGGGTGAAGACCATCAGCTGTTCCAAGAAACCTTCCAGAACATTGCCGATGAGGCGCGCGTGATCGTGGTTCCTACGCACGCCATTCCGTATTGGCACTACGTCTCACTGGTCCCTGCGTTCTACGCAGACCCGCCGGACTGCGCAAAACCGTATCTCCCGCTGGAAGACCTTAATGTCTATTTCCGTTGATCGGGCTATTTATTCTTGTCTTCTTTCTCCCTCTCCTTCTTCTTCCTCGGCGCTATGTTCAGTAGCTAACAGTTTGAAGAAATACTTTGCCTAGCTCTGTCGACAGTCTGGAGAGTATTACCCGTGGCAAGATGGCGGAAATCATCTATAGACTAAAGACAGCGCCAACAATACATGAATTGATAATATAGTTTGATATGGACACAAACTCTTTAGTATGATTTTATCGAATGCCTAGCAACACCCACTACGGTGGCCAGTCCATACCAAACATACGTTCGGGCGGGAGCCACCCGCTCCAATTTTTAGACTGTGGAAGCCATTTTTTATGGCACTTCTGAGCGGAAATATAACTGATAGACAGAAACTTCTAGCTAACTGAGTCACTACTAATAGAGCATTAAAAATGCTATAATAATAAGATGAATGAGATACAAAATAATCATGGTTTGGGTGAACAATGGAAACGAAATCTCGTTGGATTGAGATTTGCTGCTGACAAACAGCAAATTATAATAAAAAATATGCAAAAGAGAGATGCTTCTTCAGAAGAAAAATGTGATGTTACTGTAAATCCAAATGATGTTGGTTGCGTATCCATCCTAAAAAGGTTTATACCTGGAGATAAAATGGATGGGAAATGGTGGGGTGAATCTGGAACCAGACAATTCTCCGATCATGTTGATTACTCTGATCTTTTAACAGAGGGAGCTAAGCAGTGTGGAGAAGGTTTAGCTGTCGAGTCAATTGATTTACTTCGGTCTAAAGCTTTCTCTGATGAAGAGCATTCTAAGACTCCACATACGAAAGTACTCATGACTCACATGCCAGATGGATTCTCTGTCATGTTGATTACTATTGGGACTACAAGAACTGATCATGTTGGACGACATCCACCTATCTATATGTCTATCACTGTACCAACCGAATGTTCCAGAGATTTCTTTGAACAACTACAAGCACATCCTGCACCAATGCTTCTTAGGATTGCCAAGGAACTTGACCCTCATCTTCCAGAGCAGCTTGGACTGCCATCCAAGTTCACTTTCCTTTCAAGCTTTATAGACTTGTCTGGAAAAGGAACAGGAGATGGAGTCGAACTAGGACGAGCAGCATTGCGTGGTAAAATAAGTAGAAATCTTGATTCTTAGGAGGTATATATAGCTGTAATAACGTTCAGGTACGTGCTCCAACCTGCACAGCAGGTTAGCCTTTCAACGAATTCCTGCAACTTCGGCCTGCAAACCGTAGCTTTAGCAAAGGCTTGTAGGCAGGCCACTTTAAAAAAACACACGAGCTTTCGCATCGTGTGTTTTTTTGGTTTGCAAAGAATTACGCCTTGGAAACCTTCTCGGCCTTGGGACCCTTAGGGCCGCTGCCGACTTCGAACTGTACTGTATCGCCCTCCTGAAGAGAGTCGAAAGACACACCCACCAAATCCGCTGAGTGGAAGAAAAGATCTTCACTTCCTTCGCGGGAAATAAAGCCGAAGCCGTTCAAAAGCTTCTTGATAGAACCTGTATCCATAAAATAAGGATGAAAAAAAGTAGAAATGTAATCTTAAACTCTAAGAGAAGCATCTCTACTTCTTACTCTCAAAACTAAGCTTACGACACTGAGTATAGCAGAGTTTCCGGACTTCTCTTAGCATTATCACGAGATTTTCATGGCAAGAATACATAAGCCAAATATGCTTCAAGTAACCAATCGCAACGCTTTTCGCGTAAGAATCACCAAAAAATCTTTCTGTGTATTATCATTCATACCGCAACGCATCAATCGGCTTGAGCCGAGCTGCTTTGTATGCCGGAAGGATGCCAAAGGAGATACCAACAATAATGGAGAAGGAAACAGCGAGCACAATAGAGGTAACAGAAATGAGCGCAGTGGTACCGAGGTAGCGCGTGACAATCCATGCCCCAATAAGACTGAGAATGATGCCTATCACACCGCCCATGACGCTCAGGACAACGGATTCCACCAGAAACTGCTGAAGGATATCCAGATTCTTGGCACCGATGGCTTTGCGAATACCGATTTCCCGCGTCCGTTCCGTGACGGAGACGAGCATAATATTCATCACACCGATACCGCCGACCAGGAGTGAAATCGCCGCAATGCCTCCCAGAAGAAAAGTGAACGTCTGTGTAACTTCATTGAGCGTTTCCACCATTTCCGCCTGATTGAGAACATTGAAGTCCTGATCTTCAGCCTTTTTGCGGTGCTCATTGAGCAACACTGCTTCAATGAGCGCTTTTTTGGAATCCATAGTTGTACCGTCGTTCACGGAAATATTGATGACGCTGACTGTATCCGTACCTTGCACACGCTGTTGCATGGTCGTAAGCGGTATAAATGCCATCTCATCGTAATTGGTCATCCCCTGCTGCCCCTTCTCTTCCATCACACCGATAATGGTGAAAATATAATTCTGCAGACGGATATCCTGCCCAATGGGATTCTGATTGCCGTAGAGCGTATCAACCACAGACCGCCCCAACACAACAACTTTTTCCATAGTATGCAGATGTGCATCGGTAATAAAACTGCCGTATGCAACGTGAAAATTACTCACCGTAGAGTAGGCGGGTGTGACGCCTACGACAGCGGTAGACATGTTCTGATTCCCGACGATAACCTGCATGTTCGACTGTGATTCCGGTGAAACTCCCACCAGTCCATTCACCTGCTCTTCAATGACAGTAGCATCATCCGTGGTCAGCGTGGATGTACTGCCTCCGGAACGGCGGAAGAGCGAGCGGACATCGCTCTGCGTGGGACTGCCTGGTTGGACGATCAGCAGGTTCGTTCCCATGCTCTCGATTCGACTGGTGACTTCCTGCTGCGCACCACGCCCGATGGCCACCATGAGCACCACAGAGAAAACACCGATGATGACACCGAGCATCGTAAGGCCCGAACGCAGCTTGTTGCTCCGAATAGCGTCTAAGGCGCTGCGGAGGTTTTCGATGAAGTAGATGATGGGCGTGTGCATTACTGTTGAGAGATAAGACCGTCAAGAATATGAATTGCGCGCTTTGCATGATCCGCAATGTGCGGCTCATGCGTCACCATCACGATGGTGACGCCATCGCGGTTGAGTTTCTCCAGAAGCGCCATAATTTCCTCGCTGGTGTGCGAATCCAGAGCGCCCGTTGGTTCATCCGCAAGAAGAATCGCCGGATTCGTTACGAGTGCGCGGGCGATGGCCACGCGCTGTTTCTGGCCGCCGGAAAGTTCGTTGGGCAGATGGTGCATGCGATCCGCCAATCCAACCGCGTGGAGCGCCTGTTCGGCGCGGTGCGTAGCATCGGAACGGTGCACACCCTGATACAAAAGCGGCTGCATAACCTGCCGCAGCGCGTGCATACGAGGTAGCAGATTGAATGCCTGAAAGACGAACCCGATGCGTCGGCTGCGCACGTCTGCCTGTTCACTCTCTGAGAGATTACTCACTTCAACATCTTCCAGACGATAGACGCCCGTTGTCGGCGTATCGAGTAAGCCAATAATGTTCATAAGAGTAGATTTACCGGAGCCCGAAGGACCCATAATAGCCACAAACTCTCCTTCGGAAATTGTCAGAGAAATACCGTTAACTACCGTTAGTGCTTGCGTACCAAGAGTGTAGGTTTTAACGATGTCTTGAAGTTCAATCATGCAAATCGAGAAAAAGAGATTTATCAATGACCGCCACTTATACGCATAACGCCACCCATCGCTCCTCCGGGAGGACCATCCATTCCCTGCTGAGAAGACGTTGCATTATCAGAAGAGAGATTGACCATAACTGACTGAATGCGAGCACCTTCCTCCAGGCCAGAAAGCACTTCGGTATACGAACCATCGGTAATACCCGTTTCAATGAGAATTTGCTGCTCGTTCTCATCAGTCACAAACGTGCGATTCCCCGTTGTTCGCAGTGCAAGATTGGGAACCACCAGAGCATTGCTAACAGAAGCAGTTTGGATTTCTACCTTGGCAGTCATCCCGGAAAGAATCGTATCCCCCGTTGGTTCCAGATCGATTTTGACGGCATAAGATACAACACCGGACGATTCGATGGGCGTTGTATCGATGATATCGATCTGCCCTTCAAACTGCTTATCAGGCAACGCATCGAAAGTGATAAATGCTCTTTGGCCTTCTTTCACATTCACCACATCAACCTGATCCAGCTGAACGGTAACAATCAGATGATCGGGGTTTTCGATAACAACATATTTGGACTCGCTCGCATCTGCCAGAAGGTTGTCGCCAACCTGAAAATCAATGCGGCGAATAATTCCGTCGAATGGTGCACGCAGTTCGTATTTCTCCAGCGCACGTTGCGCCTTCTCTAGAGCGACGTTCTTCTGCGCAATGAGATTCTTTTGCTGGTTGATTTGCACATCCACACTGGTAGTGGTCTGTGTAAGCTGCGCCTGCTGTATACGCAAATTGTCATTAAGATTGGCAATCGTCCGTTCCGCACTATCGGCTGTCGTTGTACCGTTGGCCAGTTGTGACTCCAGAAGCGCCAAATCCTCTTTTGCCTTATCCAGTGCCTGCTGAGCAGTATTCTGGCTCGGTGTAGTGAGCGTAGCCTGTTGAGTGCGCAGTGTACCAAGGAGGGAAACCGCCGCGGAACGCGAGGTATTCACCGTAGATTTGAGCGTGTTGATATCCGCATCGGTGTAATCATCGGAAGGAACCGCTGTCTGTAGGAATTGATAGGAAACATCCGCCAGATCCACGATCTGTTCCGCCATGGTAATAGCAGAAGAAAGAACAGAGGAGAGCGTACTCGTGTCGGTAATCGTTCCAATGGACGATCCGTATTTGTCATAGAGATCATCGTATGCATTCGTGGCATCGTAGTACGCGAACTCCGTCTGGTTCTTCAGATTGTAATCTGTGAAGAGGAAATCTATCTGGAATGTCTTGTATCGTGTGGCGCCGCGCACACGGTCACCGCTCAGTACACCAAAGAGATCATCGAGCAAATTATCGGCATCAGTCAGCGCATCTTCAATACTGGCAGCCAGAGTGTGCTTGGACTGTTGCAGTGCGGACTCTTTTTCTTGCACCGTTCTGCGCGCCTGTTCAATGGCATATTCCACTTGTTTTTCCTGTGAAGGAAGATCGCCATAATTTTCCTCCAGTTGTCGCTCAACATCACGAACGGAATTCTGTGCAGAGAGTATTTGCTGGTCACGTGATGCTTGCAGATCCTGGAGCTTAAGCCACGCATCACCCACTGCCAGTTGCGCCTGCCGAACATCCGCCAGCGGATCGGATTTATCGAGTTCCGCAATGAGATCGTCTCTCTTTACCTCATCTCCTTCCTCAACATGTACAGCTGCTACTTTGCCCAGCTGGTTGAACAGCAATTGCTGTTCGTTGGCGAGCGTCACCGTGCCAAGTGCTTTAATGGAAAGGACGATATTACTGCGTCCAACGGTAACAATTTCACCCGTGATGGTTTGCGATGCAGCATCATCTCCAGTGAGCAGCAGATACCCACCCCCAAGTACCCAGACAGCGACACAGCCGAGGAGAACACTCCCCCACTGTAAACCATGCAGTAACCGCAAAGAAGCAAGTGTGCGCAGCCGCTGAGTAAGAGAAGTCATGTTGAGCATGGGAATATTCATGGAAGGAGGTCTTGAGGAGGATCACCATGACCAGAAGTAGCAGGTAAATCAAGAGAAACATCGTGTTCTGCAGCAACATCGAGTAATCGTTTTCCGGTGGAAAGTTCTCCGCGCAATTCCTCTTCGGAAATACCGATACGTTCAGCCATACGACGCAGAAATTCCTGGCGACCTTCGTCATCAACCCATCGGGGGGGAAGACGCAATTCCACTCCGCGTTCACGGGCAATATCCATCATGGATTTGCCATGAGAAAGCTCAAAACGCAATTCTTCGGGGGATAATCCTAATTGCTCGGCAATGTCCCGCGGGTGCGCTTGTTGCTCAATATTCTGCCCTGGTGCAGCGTTCCGGTAACGCATGTGCTCCAAGCGCAATGCACCAAAGAAGACCACAAAAATACAAATAGAAGTGACCAGACCAATGAGAAATGAAGGAGTGTGCAATGCATCCATAGTATTAATAAGAAGAAACAGCGGCAGCGTCAGCATTCGGTTGTGCAAGATCTGCTCCCGATCCATCACGAGGAGGCTCGAGCATGCTGCCACTCCCCTGTGGCGGGAACCCGCGCATCTCAACACCATGCTCTTCAGCAATATCCTGAATGGCCTTTCCTGCGTCGAGTTCCTGCTGTAATTCCTCTGCGGTCATACCAAAGCGTTCCGCCATGCGTTCCAGACGTTGTGCCGGATCCATCTGTTCTCCTGTAGGCGTTGTTGGACTTCCTTGCTGTTGAAAGCGCAGAGAATCCACAGTGTTCTGCGTAGCCGAAGGCGAGGAAACAAGTGCACGAATACCAAAAACCAATAGGAATACGATTAGCCCCGAAACGAGGCCGACTGCAAAGGAACGAGGATGTATGCGACGCATGGGAAAGAAAGAAGAGAATCAAGTTTCTTCTAAACACAACGTATGATTGAAAAAGTTTCAATACAACAACTAAAGAGACGCGAAAATATAGGGAAAACAAGTAACGCCTAGACGCTACAAACGTTCTATAGGCAGAACAGTGAGCAAATGTGCCATATCATGGACAAATACAGAATAGGCACGTAGAATTGTTATTCAATGGTTTTAATTAATCGTCAAGCAACCGGCAATGTGCCCCTGAGGGCAATTCTGGGAACGTATCTGCGTATCACCAAGCGTTACGCCTTGAGTAGTATCTTGCTTTTGGTTTTCTACGGAACCGGCACTGTGCTGAGCGACATTGTGATCAAGCTGTACTACAGAGATATTTTCGATCTGATTGCGTCGACAGTGGAACGTACTGAGCTCTGGCCCGCCGTATTGCACATCTTTCTGAGTATGGTCATCGTGATGGTCATATATAACATCTGTTTCCGCATTGCGGATTTCCTGATCGTCCACGCGGAGGCAAATACCATGCGCGAGTTGCAGAACTACGCAATGGAGAAGTTGCACAGGCATTCGTACAACTTCTTCATCGGCAACTTCACAGGAGGGCTGGTCGCCAAAATTAAACGCTTCTCCCGCAGCTTTGAACGATTATACGATCATATGGTCTTTGACTTTTGGTTCACGGGAATTCAGCTGCTGGGAGTCATTGTCGTGCTCTTGGTCATCATGCCGGGGCTCGCGCTTTTCTTTACGGCATGGTCCATGTTCTACATTGCCGTAAGTTACGTATTTGCACGCTTCCGCTTACCCTTTGATCTGAAGACCGCAAAAGCAGATTCTGCAGTTACAGGCCAGATTGCAGACATCATTACAAACATTTTGAATGTGAAGATGTTCACATCTGGCAGGCGGGAGATGCGGCGTTTTGCCAACTGTACGCAAAAGGAATATCGCGCTCGTACTACCGCTTGGCAATTAAGCAACGTATTCCACGCCATGCAGGGTATCATGGTTGCTCTGCTGGAAATCATCGGAATGTATATCACGCTACGCCTGTGGCGCGACGGTACGATCACTGTGGGCACAGTGGTACTTGTTCAATCGTACTTCGCCATGGTTATCGGTAAAACCTGGAATATCGGACGAGCAATTAGCGATACATTCCAGTCGCTCTCTGAAGCGGAGGAAATGGTTGCCATTCTGCGCACGCCGCTAGAAGTGCAGGATCCACGATCACCACAACCGCTCAGGATCCGCAAAGGCGCTATCTCTCTACAGCACATC